>CAKTDK010000272.1 GCA_934541205.1 uncultured Eubacteriales bacterium | reverse complement strand
AAAGTTTTAAAATAATAGAATTATTGTATAAATTTTTATGCAATTGTTTGATTTTTTCAAGATGCTGAAAAATATATAATTGGTGTGAAAAAGGAAATGAATAAAAAGGAAAAAAGCAAATGCAGTGAATTGCTTAGGAAAAGAAGTAATATTAAAGATTGGTGGGCCATTAGGTTCAAGACATCCGCAATATGGTTTTATTTATATGATAAATTATGGATATGTACCTGATCCTATGAGTGGAGATGGTGAAGAATTAGATGCATACTTAATTGGAAAATTTGAACCAGTTCCTTCTAGTAAGGGGAGAATCATTGCGGTTATGCATGGAATTAATGATGACATGATAAACTCGTTGTTTCTAAAAATGGAGAAGAATACTTAGATGAAGCAATTAGAACACTGACTGAGCTTCAAGAAAGATTTTTTCATTCAGTAATAATAAGATAAAAAATGATATCCATTATAAAGCATTAGTTTGATACAGTAAAATGCAATCAACTTTGTTTGCGTGGGTTCAATTCTTACCATTGGTTTGATGATACATTGGAAATAAATTCATTGGACCTTTACGGCTCTTTTTATATAAGGATTTATGGATTTGAAACATCAACGGCTATCGATTACTCGTTAGTTCTATTGACAAAGAATATTTTAATAAAGTAAAATTAATATGCAATTCGATGAAACTGATAACTTTCTTTGAAAGTTGACTAGTTAATCTTCTGCAACGCTATTATGAGGATTGCCCTTTGAGGCTTATAGCAATAGGTCGCCCTATGGACTAGTCACATGATTTTGTCGGATTGACTAAATAAAGGAGGTCAAGTGTCTTTCTGAAATTTTTAATATGGAAAAGACAAAAACAAAATCTATGGATTTAAACAAAGAAATAAGCGAATATCTTAATAATTATAATTGCAGTATTATTTTTAACGCACCTATGAAGGAACATACTTCTTTTAAAACGGGCGGTAACGCGGATATTCTTATAAATCCAAAGGATGACGAGGCTGTAAAAGCTATACTGACATTTGCAAAAGAAAATGATACTCCCCTGACCGTTGTCGGCAATTCGAGCAATCTTCTTATTTCCGACGACGGTATCAGAGGGATTGTACTGAAAACCGCAGGCGGGCTGTGCGATATATCATTATCAGGAAATATTATTACTGCCGGCGCGGGCGTTTCACTTGCAAAGCTGTGTCTTTTTGCGCTTGATAATTCACTGAGCGGGCTGGAATTCGCTTACGGAATTCCCGGAACTGTCGGCGGAGCCGTATATATGAACGCGGGTGCATACGGCGGAGAGATAAAGGATGTGTTAAAATCAGTTACGCACATTAATCCCCGCCTTGAGCATGAGAAAAAATCGGCTCAAGAGCTCTCACTCTCCTACCGTCATTCATTTTATTCCGATAATGACGGATATTTTATTTTAAACGCTCAGTTCGAATTAAAAAAAGACGATTCAAAATTTATTAAAGAAAGAATGGACGATTTTCTTTTAAGAAGGAAATCAAAACAGCCCCTTGAATACCCGAGCGCGGGCAGTACGTTTAAACGCCCCGAGGGTTATTTTGCGGGCAAGCTGATTGAAGACTGCGGACTGAAGGGTTACAGAGTCGGCGGAGCCATGGTCAGCGAAAAACACGCCGGATTCGTTATTAATTACAATAATGCAACGACCGACGATATCTTAAATCTTATCTCTTACATTCAAAAAACCGTTAAAGAAAAAACGGGGGTAACACTCGAAACGGAGGTTAAAATTCTTCGTTGATAATCAGGAACATGTAATTTTTCCGGTGCTACTTTTCCCGGGAAAGGAATCATGACATGTCGTTTTCATCCGACGTAAAAAAAGAAATAGCGTCTATCGAATCCGACGACTGCTGTAAACGCGCAATGGCATACGGTATGCTTCTGTTTTCGAAATGTTTTTCAAAGGACGACATGTATATTCAGACAGAACATAAATATGTTGCCGACGCTTATAACAACTGTGTTAAATTTATTATAGGCAAGGAAGCCAAAATTACATGCTCCCCTTCCTCAAAATATACCGTCAGTATTCCGACCTATGAGGATAGAATGGAGATACTGCATGAGTTCGGCTACAGAGGCAACGAAATATCTTTTAC
>CAKTDK010000271.1 GCA_934541205.1 uncultured Eubacteriales bacterium | reverse complement strand
GGCGCAATTGATGGAAACACCGTTGCCAACTCTCTGGCAGGCGCAATCTTTGAAGTCCAGTATTTCGACAACACTGATGGAAAGACCTCTGGCTCTGCTAAAAATACGTGGTATTTCCAGACTGACGAAAACGGCAAGATGGATTGTACTACGGACAATCTGGTAAATACTGCAACATATCCATCAGATAAACTTTATGTTGACAATGGCTCTAAAGTCATCTATCCGATTGGTACTTACACCATTAGAGAAGTAAAAGCTCCAACCCATTATGAGTTAGCTGGTACAATGCAGTTTACTGGCACTTCTCAATCTGCCGATGTAAACAAGGGATTAACCTTAATTCTGCGGCAGACTGCAGATGGAAGCCTGGAGTATAGCACCGGCACAAACAAGATTGATGCATCCAATTTGTCTTTGATTGCTACAGATGAGCAGAAAAAAGCAAGTGTCAAGGTTGTTAAATATGGAGCAGATAACAAGACTCCATTGGCCGGAGTTACTTTCCGACTGACCGGTACGGATGGGAAATCTATTGAAAAAACAACAGAAAATGATGGAACTTGTATTTTTGAGGATCTTGCAGTAGGTAAGTATACATTGACTGAGACTAAAACGGCAGATGGATACACGTTACTGAAAGATAGCTTGGAAATTACTGTTCCAGAGTCTATGACGAAGCAAGAAGCAGAAGACCAAAAGGCCGATCTATCTAAGGCTGAATGGAACGAAGAAGATCAGTGCTACTACTTCTATAATGTAACTTACAATGTTGCAAATGGACAGTGGGTCGTTCCGTCCACAGGTGGTAATACACTCCCGTTAATGGCAGGTATTGCTATTGGTGCAGCTCTGGTTTCTGGCGGACTGTACTTCGTTATTAAGAAAAGAAGAAGATCTAGCTTCTAATCTTATCTAAAAACAAGGAATCCCTGCAGTTCAATCCTGCAGGGATTCTCTTTCGTTTCTAAAAGATGTGTATTAAAGATAATATACTTCACAAAGTTTTCTTTAATGTATTGATGTTTAAGAAAATTTTTGATATCATATAAATACAAACGTATACTATAAGGAAGCTCCTCGCGGTTGATTGATTTTATTCGTTCGGTTGCGGGGAGTCTTTTTGTTGTTCATGAACAAAATATTAAGCAAATATTAACAAATTATTGCAATCTTTGAATAATGGGGATATAATAAAACTTAGAAATGGCTTCTCAGGAAAATTCTGAATCATTTTTTCTCAAAAATTCTGGAAATTTAAATCATGATATAATACATACATACTAAAAAGAACCTCACGACAGTGGGGGATGAACCTATCCAACTATACAAACTTATCGCATGATGGAGGTGATGAAGCTTGGAATCTACCCTTATTGAAAGTTTGTGCCAGCGCGAACGTGCGTTATCGGAAAGTATCAAAAATCTCGAAGGCGTTTTATATACCTTAAAGACGGAGAAGGATGCTTTGAGCAAAGAAATCGCGTGTGAAAAGGCAAAGATTTGGGCGGAGGCAAAACCTTAAATCTAGTAATTACCCCACGTCAGTGGGGATGAACCATATCGTCGCTGTTTAAAGCTGTTTAAAATTTTTTTCTAATAGGAGGACACTTATGAAATTTAACAAATCTAAGCTCGCATCAGTCATTATGTCCGGCATTTTAGCTGTTAATGTAGTGACACCAGCATTTGCGATTAACAATGAAAATACAACAACCAAATCATCCACATCTACCATATCATCTCAGACTACAACAGATTCAACAAACAAGGTTTGGGTCATTGATCAGAAGGAAGAGGATGTTCAGGTTGTAGTTGGATATCGACATTACTATATTTGTAACAATTGTCAGACAAAATTTTACTTCGATGAATATCCTGCTTCTGATAATGATCTTACTCCTGGGGAGAATGCTGCTGCACATGCTGCCGCTGACCATTTGAGATATTCATCTTGTGCTGGGGCATCTGTTGGTTATTCCGGTGGCAAAGATCCGATTTACAAGACCGAACATCATGAGGAAATCGGACACTATGAGGAAATTACAGTCGATCAGAGTAAGCTGACGGTTAAGTATAACAAATATAACGAATTTGGCGACTACAGTGAGGAGAGCGTAGATTATACTTCTACGAGTGATACGAA
>CAKTDK010000270.1 GCA_934541205.1 uncultured Eubacteriales bacterium | reverse complement strand
AGGAGCTGTATTGCCGTTTAAATACAGGTATCCTAATTATATAAGAGAATATTTCGCAGTTATAAAAAGTCTATTGTTTGATAATTAGAAAGGAATTTTATGAATAATCAAAAATGCATTTTAGTATGTGTTGACAACTCCTCCTATGATGTAAAAACCTCAATGGAAGAATTATCCGAACTTGCGTTTACCGCGGGCGCAAACGTAAAAGAAAAATTCATCCAAAAACTTGATACAATAAACAGTTCAACTTACGTAGGTTCCGGAAAACTTTTAGAAATAAAAGAATACTGCGAAAAAAATAATATAGACCTTGTTATATTTGATGATGAACTTACAGGAACTCAAATACGAAATATTGAAAACTATATAGACAATATAAAAGTAATTGACAGAACTATGCTGATCCTTGATATTTTTGCTCAAAGGGCCTTTTCAAAAGAAGGAAAACTTCAAGTAGAACTTGCGCAGCAAAAATATATTCTTCCGAGACTTTCAGGAGAAGGAACTGCCTTATCAAGACAAGGAGGCGGAATCGGAACAAGGGGCCCCGGTGAAACAAAACTTGAAAGCAACCGCCGTCATATACGAAACCGTATATACTCTTTAAATAAAGAAATTCAGGAGCTTTCAAAACGCAGAGATATGATTCGTCAAAGACGAAATAAAAACGGAGTCGTCACAATTGCAATAGTAGGATACACAAATGCAGGAAAATCCACATTGCTTAATTTGCTTACAGATTCAAATATTCTTGCAAAAAATCAGCTTTTTGCAACTCTTGATCCTACCGCAAGAGAATTAAAGCTTCCCGACGGACAAAATGTTATATTTATAGATACTGTAGGCTTTATCAGAAGGCTTCCTCATATGCTTATAGACTCTTTCAAATCAACCCTTGAAGAAGTTTCAAATGCAGATTTAATATTAAATATATGCGATATTTCAAGCGATCAGGCAGATTCCCAGATTGAAGTTACAAAAGAACTTTTAAAGGAACTTAAATGCCAAAATATTCCCGTAATAACCGTGTATAACAAATGTGACCTTTGTAATATTCCGGTCAGATATTCAAAAGATTTTAAATCTGTATTTATATCCGCAAAAAACAATCAAGGTATAGATTATCTTTTAAAATGTATATGCGAAAATCTTTCCAAACTTGTAAAAAAAGTTGAATTAGAAATACCATACCATCGCATAAGCATTATGAACCTTATACGTAAAAATGGTACCATAATATATGAAAAATATGAAAATGACTATATAAAAATTAAAGCTGTTATTGATAAAAAAATGATAAAAACCGTTACAGACTTTATTGTATAAAAAACAGGTATATAATTCTTTGATTATATACCTGTTTTAAATTTTCTCTAATTTTATGCAAAAAAACTATTGACACTATAAGTTAATTGTTCTATCATTTACAAATCAATGTATATTAAAAAAGGAGGGGAATTTATATGGTAAAAGATTTAACAAAAGGAAGCCCTTCAAAGCTGATACTATCTTTTTGTCTTCCGTGGATAGCCGGCAATATATTTCAGCAGTTTTATAACATGGCAGACACAATTATAGTAGGACGCTTTATAGGTGTAGATGCTTTAGCTGCCGTTGGAACTACAGGTTCCCTTAATTTTTTAATAATAGGCTTTGTGCTCGGTATATGCAGCGGATTTTGTATTCCCGTTGCTCAGTATTTCGGCGCCGGAAAAGAAAAAACAATGCGTCAATGTATTGCAAATGCTCTGTATTTATCTGTTATTGTTACAATACTTTTTACAGCGGTTACCTTATTAACAACAAAAACCGTATTAAGAGTTATGAATACCCCTGAAGATATTTTGGATCAAGCTTATTCATATATCATAATAATATTTGCAGGTATTGGCGGAACTATGTTTTATAATATACTTGCAGGTATACTAAGAGCTTTGGGTGACAGTAAAACCCCTTTATATTTTCTTATAATCGCTTCAATTACAAATATTGTTTTAGATATCGTGTTTATAGTAGTCTTTAAATCAGGAGTGGCCGGAGCTGCTTATGCTACGGTAATTTCTCAGATTTTTTCAGGAGTTTTATGTTTTTTATACATAAAGAAAAAATTTCCTATATTAAAAATACAAAAAGATGAATTTACTTTTGATAAAGACCTTCAGCTTCAGCTTT
>CAKTDK010000269.1 GCA_934541205.1 uncultured Eubacteriales bacterium | reverse complement strand
GTAAAATATGGGGATGGGCTTGTAGTAATATTCATTGACGATATTTGAAACACTGTTTGTATTGCTGTAACAGTCCGAACAAAGATAGTCGCCTGAGTCGGAATCCCACGTCAAATCATCATTTGAAAACGTGTATCCACATTCATCGCAGACCCCATAATTATCGGAGCAGCTGTTGCAGACGGGTTCATCATGATAATATCCCCATCTGCTGCTTGAAAAATAATAATTTCCGCAGTCTCTGCAACCGAATATGCTGTCGGAATTTTCCGCACAGTCAGAGCATACATGGCAAATAACATTATTTCCTTCATGTATAGCGACAGCGTTATCAATGTATTCGGCACATTCGCACTTTTCACAAATAAATGAACAGTCATTGCAGTAAAAATTATCGCCGATTGTCAGCATATCTTCCTCGTTCATAACTTCGCCACAGCTTGCACATTCTCTTTTGATTTCCGTCATTTTAAAAACTCCTTTCATCTTTTGACAACTTAATAGATTTTGATTGATAAATCGCTTTTTGAACACCACTCCTTTCCGAAATTTAATATCTATATACAAAAAGAACAGACTCACATCGAATCTGTTCTTGAATTTTTTATGAACAAAAAAAGAGCCACCCCAACGGGTGACTCTCAAAGGCTGAATTTACATATTTAGATTTATTTATTTTTGTGATATATACAATACAGGTTGCAGTTAAACTCTGAAAAAAATAAAAAAATTTTTAATGAAAATAATTAAATTTCTTTCAGTGTGAGATTTTGAAGATTATTATCTGTTATTTTTTTATCTATTAACTTTATGGGGTTTTCCAATATATCAATATTCCATTGTTTAGGCAGGAAATAATAAGGAAATACACCTATTTCTATAAGCTTTCTTTCAATGGTATATGATTTCACTTTGTTATTTTTTGATACTGCCTCTATATATTCCAAAGCAGATTTTCTGCTCCTACGGTTGCTGATTTTTGAAATAATAATTTCTTTAGCCTTTTGATAGGAATAGAAATCGGCATCGGTGAAAAAACGTTTGATTTCGTGGCTTATAGCCTCCTGTGCTATATTTATATCAAATAAATCTGACAATGACCTTGTTTGCCAATCTATGTTGTTTCTTAAACATACGGTCTTTAGCTTTTGATGATGAAGCTGAATTTCTAACCTCAGTATATTTTCAGCACTCAATATATCTTCATCAGTTATATTTGTACTGAATTTAGTTGCCAATTCGTTTATAGCAGTGCTTTGAAGCTGATTTTGCTTGTTATAGAAATTAATCGTAAAGTTTTGATTTTTGTTTTCATTATATTGTTTTTCTGTTTTCATATAGAAACTGCCTTCAAAATCAAGAGACGATTCTGTAACATGATTTGAATAATTTTTAAATTTTATGTCCTTTTCCCGTTCAAAATACAGGTTGAAAAATTCAATATACTTATTTACATATTTTGTTTCTAAGTTAAAAGTATAATCAATCCTTGTTATTTTATCTTTGAGAATATTAACTTTTGGAGATTTAAAATAATTGTTTACCTTTTTTTCAAATTTAATAAAAAAATCTTTTAGTTCTTGCTGGGTAGAAAACAAGTCATCAAAATTTTTAGTTCTGTCTTTAGTTTCACTGCTTATATACCTTCCTGATAAACTCAGGGACTTTGTATCGGGATAGAAGGCTATTCTTACTTTCCCTATATAGTCGTAGTAGGATTCTATAACGCCTGTCTCTTTGTCAATAAATTTTTTCCATTTTTCCATTCTTAAATCTTTTAAACTTATCTTTGTAAACAATCTTATAGTATCAACCATATACCCTTCACATCCTTTTTCCCATTTTACAACATATAAAAAAATAGTTCTATCTTTAACTAATTATGAAACAATTATGGGACGTAATTAATCCCATAAAAACCAAGGAAAAGCTTTCTAAAAATCTCAGTATAAGGATAACACACTCTCTGCCAAGCAGTCAATATACGAAACGAAAATTGTCGAAAAAGTGAAAAGAGCTTACAGAATTATAAAATTCCATAAGCTCTTTGTGGCTATATATTGTTTTTATCATAGCGTATACACTGCCTTGATAAACAGTCTCTTTTGTCAAATAAATTTAATGATTTTTTTAATGATTTAGTTTACGAACCTGATAATACCTTTGCAAAGTGGAGTAA
>CAKTDK010000268.1 GCA_934541205.1 uncultured Eubacteriales bacterium | reverse complement strand
CTTAATACCTTGCTTTTTGACAGAGAAATTCAATTTTTTATTGATTTGATAAAATTTTTGGATAATATCTGTATAGACGCTTTTATAGTTACTGACCTGGGAGCATTAAAAATAATAAAAAAGTTTTGCCCCGATATGGAGATACACGCTTCAACTCAGCTTACCTGTCATAATTTAGAGGGAGTAAAATATCTTCATTCATTGGGATTTTCAAGAGTTGTTTTGTCAAGAGAGCTTAGTTTTGAAAATATAAGATATATTATGGCAAATACTCCTTGTGAAATTGAAGTATTTGTACACGGAGCACTTTGTATGTGTTATTCCGGTCAATGTTATTTATCTTCGGTTGCAGGAGAAAGATCGGGAAATAGAGGAAAATGTGCTCAGCCTTGCCGTATGAAATACAGACTTTTCGGAGAAAAAGGATATTTTTTAAGCCTTAAGGACAATTGCCTTTTAAAGGATGTTAAAAAATTGGATGATATTGGGGTCAGTTCTTTTAAAATTGAAGGTAGAATGAAAAGGCCGGAATATGTATCGTCTGCGGTAAGAATGTATAAAAAAGCGCTTGAAAGAGGATATAATGAGGAAGATGAAAAATATCTTGAAAAGGTCTTTTCAAGGCAAGGATTTACAAGGGGTTATTTTGATAATAATTTGTCAAAAGATATGTTTGGGATAAGAGAAAAGGCAGTTTTTGATACGGAAATTATAAAAAATGAAAAGCTTTTTGCCGGTAAAGAGAAAAAACGAAAAATTTATATAAAATATGAGATTTTAAAAGATAAAAAAATTAAAGCTGAGTTTTGTAATAAAGAAAATTATATTGCAGTATATGGAAAAATACCTCAGAAAGCTTTAAATAGGTCTGTCACAAAGGAAGATGTTGAAAAAAGCTTTAAAAAACTTGGAGATACTCATTTTTGCCTTGGAAAAATTTCGGGAAAAATAGATGAAGGTTTGTTTGTTTCTGCCGGAGAACTTAATGAAATTAGAAGAAGAGGGACTTTGGAGCTTGAAAATAAAATAATTTCTTCATTTAAGGAAAAAAGAAAAAGCGTATCTGAAATCTGCAAAGAGCAAAAGAATGAAATTTTGAAAAAAGAAAAGGATTCCTCTTTTAAAATAATTAATTGTTTTTATGATATAAATGTTTTGGATGATGAAATATTATCTATGTCGGACGAAATATTTATAGATTTTTTATCCGCAGTTGAAAATATAGAAATATTTAAAAAATTTATGGAGAAAAAACCCCTTGGAATAAGACTTCCGCGTATTATAAAAGACGATATGAGGGAAGAATTTAAAAAGGAGCTTGAAAAGCTTTTGTCTTTTGGAATTAAAAAAATAATGATTTCTAATATATTTCATTTCAATCTTGTAAAAAACAGAGATTTGGAAATATATACTGACTTTTCTTTTAATATAACAAATTCCGAAGCTGTAGATTTTCTCGGAGAAAAAGGCTCTGATTACGCAGTATTATCCTATGAAATGTCATTTGCGCGTATAAGGGATTTAAAAAAATCTATTCCCTGCGGAATAATAGCATATTCAAGACTTCCTTTAATGATTTTTGAAAACTGTATAATTAAAAATAATTTCGGATGCAAAAAAGGAGATTGCCAAAAGGGAACTGTAATTTTGGAAGATACAAAAAGAAATAAGTTTTTAATTTTAAGAGAATACGGCTGTAAAAATTCTCTGAGAAATGAAAGGCCTTTATATCTTTCCGATAAAGAAGGATATAAAAGTCTGGGCCTTAATTTTATTTTGCTTGATTTTTCTTCAGAAACTTCTGAAGAAATAAAGAAAATTATTTCGTCATATAAAAATGGGACAAGTTATGTTCCCAAAGATTTTACAAGAGGCTTATATTACAGAAAAGTTTTGTAAAAATTTTATTTCACTATTGTAAAAAGATAAAAAGTCCGATATAATATTAAGTTAGAAAAGTATTATTTTAATGGGGGAAATTATGAAAAAACAAAGTACTTTTTTATTTATTCTTTTTCTCATAACAGGGATAGTTGTCGGAGGTCTTATTACTACTGTGGCAGGGGAAGTTTCCTGGCTTAAATTTTTAACTTATGGACAGACTTTTAATATTGGGTATCCCTCCCCTTTTGATATAGTTTTGGGATTTATCTTGTTTTCTTTCGGATTTCAGATAAATGTT
>CAKTDK010000267.1 GCA_934541205.1 uncultured Eubacteriales bacterium | reverse complement strand
CTTTTGGCAGCACGTGCAGGAGCAACTTATGTAAGTCCTTTCCTTGGAAGACTTGATGATATAGGTTCTGACGGACTTATTCTTATCGAAGATATTGTTACTGTATTTCAAAATTACGGAATTGAAACAGAAATTATAGCTGCTTCGGTTCGTCATCCTATGCATGTTCTTGAAACTGCAAAACTTGGAGCTGATATTGCTACAATTCCTTATAAAACTATTGAACAGATGATTTCACATCCTCTAACAACTAAAGGTATCGAAACCTTTTTAAAGGATTGGGAAAGCGTTCCTAAATCAAAATAAGCAGAAATTATAAAGAAAATAGGAAAGGCTTGAATAAAATGAAAGAATTTAATCCTAAATATTTAAAAAAAGTGGCTAACGATATAAGAAGAAATGCCGTTACTGCTGTTTATAAAGCAAAAAGCGGACATCCCGGAGGTTCTTTATCAATAAGCGATGTGCTTGCTTATCTTTATTTTTATGAAATGAATGTAGATCCGCATAATCCAAAAGATCCTGACCGTGACAGATTTGTTTTGTCAAAAGGACATACTGCGCCGGCATTATATTCTGCATTGGCATTAAAGGGATATTTCGGTGTGGATGAGCTTCAAAAACTTCGTCAGATAGGATCTATACTTCAGGGACATCCTGATATGAAACATATACCGGGAGTTGATATGAGCACAGGTTCTTTGGGACAAGGTATTTCAGCTGCATGCGGTATGGCTCTTTCCGGAAAAATATCAAATAAAAGTTATAATGTATATGCTGTTATGGGCGATGGTGAAATTCAGGAAGGCCAGCCTTGGGAGGCCTTTATGTTTGCGCATCATTATAAACTTTCCAATCTATGCGTATTTATTGATAATAATAATCTCCAGATAGATGGAAGCATCGATGAAGTTATGTCTCCTTATCCTATTGATGAGAAACTAAAAGCATTTGGCTTTAATGTAATAAATATAAATGCTCATTGCATGAAAGAAATAAAGAGCGCAGTCGATAGTTTTAAAGCTGAAAATGACAGACCTACCGCAATTATTATGAAATCCGTAAAAGGAAAGGGCGTTTCTTTTATGGAAAATAATGCGGCATGGCATGGCAGTGCGCCTAATGACGATCAGTTTAATACTGCAATGACTGACCTTGATAAAATAGAGAAGGAATTGGAGGCATAATTATGAATAAGGAAAAATTAATCGCAACAAGAGAAAGTTACGGAAAAGCTATAACAGAATTATGCTCCAAATATGAAGACCTTGTAGTTTTGGACGCAGATCTTGCGAAAGCTACAAAGACAGATATTTTTAAAGCAAAGTATCCGGAAAGATTTTTTGACTGCGGAATTGCAGAAGCAAATATGATAGGTGTTGCAGCAGGTCTTGCAGCAACCGGAAAAATACCTGTTGCAAGTACTTTTGCTATGTTTGCGGCCGGAAGGGCTTTTGAGCAGATAAGAAATTCCGTAGGATATCCTAAGCTTAATGTTAAAATATGCGCGACTCATGCAGGAATTTCTGTTGGCGAAGACGGAGCCACACATCAGTGCAATGAAGATATAGCTTTGATGAGAACTATTCCGGGTATGACTGTCGTATGTCCATGCGATGATTTGGAAACAAAGCTTGCCGTAAAGGCGGCTCTTGATACAAAGGGACCTTTTTATATAAGATTATCCCGTCTTGCAACTGCTCAGATAAACGAAGAAGGGTATGAATTCAAGCTGGGCAAAGGGGTTACTTTAAAAAACGGCAATGATATCACTATAATTGCAACCGGATTAATGGTTGAAAGAGCGCTTGACGCTGCTGAAATTCTTTCTAAAGAAGGAATAAATGCAAGAGTGATTAATATCCATACTATTAAGCCTATTGATGAAGAGATTATAATTAAAGCAGCTAAAGAAACAAAAGGCATAGTGGTTGCTGAGGAACACAGTAAGATAGGCGGCCTTACAAGCGCAGTTTGTGAAGTTTTATGCAGAAATTATCCCGCAAAAGTTGAAAGCGTAAGCGTTAATGATGAATTTGGTATGTCAGGACCTGCAAAACAACTCCTTGATCACTTTAATCTTAATGCTGACGCTATAGTTTCAAAAGCAAAAGAAATTTTAAAATAGTTTTGTAAAACTATTGACAAAAATAAAAATCGGTAATATAATGTAATAAATAATTTTAAAACCGTTGATTAAGAATAGTACTTTTAAAC
>CAKTDK010000266.1 GCA_934541205.1 uncultured Eubacteriales bacterium | reverse complement strand
AGCTTATACTGATCGAGTGCCACAAAACGTGAATCCGTTGTTGAGTCGTTATGTCCGAACTGAACGGTTACGTAATCTCCGGGTTTTAGGCTGCTGTATACATTACTATAATTGGGGAAGGTTTTTGTACTGCTTCCGGCTACAGCTTTGTTTACCACCCTGACATTCGAGTCAATATAGCTGCCAACCATTTCACCCCAGCCGGTTATTCCATCCATGTATCCGACTCCGCCGTATGTCTGACAGATTGAATCGCCCATTAAATACAAGCTTGGAATGCTAAGCGTTGATTCCTGCATACGTCGGTGAGAAGCGTTCTTAACAGCTATCGAATATACATACAGATAGTTTCCGTCTGCCTCATCTCTCCACTGTGCTCCGTCACCTGCAAAAATTGCAAAGTCATTTTTTGCACCCTCGTTAAACAAATTATTCTTCATTCCGGCATCATTCAGCGTTACGACTGCCGTATGAATGGTGTCGTCATCTGTAATTTCAAAGGTCTTATATGCCAATTTGTTTCCGCTTGAATTTGCGTAATACAGATTTGCTGTTGTTATTCCGTGACTCTTATATCTGATTTCAAATTCAACAAATGTGTCACGCTCTGTAATATAGTCATCATCAAGCCTAAATCTTGGTTTTAAGCTCGGACCTATATTATCAACTTCCTTCGGAACGGGACTAACCTGAAGATAGTTATCGACCATGTGGTGTGATGCATCGTTTAATTCCGTGCGAATATCCTTTCCTGAAACATAAGGTAATGTTATTCCCGTTGTTTCAGCGGAGGTTGTTTCGTTTTCATACGAAATATACAAGCCGTTTGGATATTTCGCATCGGCATCGGCATATTCCGCTATACGCTCCTCAAAAATGTTATTTGGGTTCGGGAGAGTATTTACGTACTCTGTGGGCAACACAGCGACCCTGCGGATATAGCACGGGTCAAGCCTCCAGTTTGGCACACCTGATCCGAGAGCAAACTGATTGCTTCCATGGAATATACCCTGCGGAAGCTTTGCAAAATATGCATCCGTTAAATTAATCTTTGCAACCTTCCATGTGCTTTGTGCGGTTGAGTCAACCGGAAAATCAATAACCTTTCCGCCTTGATTAGTATTCAGCGTACCATTTTCCTGATAAGCATACCTCAATTTAAACGGTGCTGTCTTTTTTCCCCAATACTCTATGTATATAGTAAAGTTCGACTGACTTGCCGTATATCTTCCCTCATCAATTGTAACACCAAATCCATCATTTCCTATAAATCCGTATGTTCCTGCATTTGAACCGGGATTTTCATGAAGACAGCTGTTCATAACCCATACCCTTGACTCATTGTCGGGGCTTTCATAGCCTTTCGCTCCGTTAGGTACCGCGGTTCCGCTGGAGAAGTTGTTTCCTCCCATATATCCCTTGAAATTAAACGGATTTCTGTTTGCATCCAACAGCCCTTCCTTCTCAACATATTCAAATGAACCGGTGCCTACTTCATTCATATAAGAGCTGCCGTCCTTCGAAATCCAAGCGCCGTATTTAGCAAGTGCATCATTATTAATAACTGCTTTCTTCGCCTGAGCAGATATCTCATTACTAATTCTACCGTATTGGTCTTTGACATAATATGTATGAGCGGAGTAGTCCTGCGTTTCAATTATGTATCCGCCTTTATCTGCTTTTGCTTCGGCAATTTTCTCGCCGTCACGGAATACATCAAAATTACCTTTTGTAAATCCGTCTTTCGTGTCCCATGTGAGAACAACTCTGTTATCTGAGGACTGTCCTCTCAGTGTTATTGCATTCGGAATTTTGCAGGGTATCACTGCCGAGTTTGCTTTATTCCATACAAATGTGCGCATTACCGTTCCCGTCATATCATCGGGAACCTTTACATTCTTAACCGAAAGACTACCAACAATATCCTCGTTGTCAGTGTAGTCGGAGGAGTTTAAGGCAATAAGCTTGCCCTCCTTATAAAATGCTACATACATCTTTGCATTGTCGGTTCTTCCCAATGCATTAATTTTCACATCAACTGTTTCTCCGGCGGAAGGATAACCGATTTGTTCTCCATCGGAATTGTAATACATTGGCGCACCCAATTCCGGTCCTTCTGCCAATACCTGCATTTGCAATGACAAAATAATCATTACAATTGCCATGATCAGCGAAAGAGCACTTCGATTTTTTTTCATTTCTTTCTTATGCGGATGTATAAAACACCAAACACATCCGCAC
>CAKTDK010000265.1 GCA_934541205.1 uncultured Eubacteriales bacterium | reverse complement strand
ATATAAAACAGTATTAAGACTTGTTAAAAGCAGTTTTCTGTGTTCCATATAAGACCTACCTATTATTTTTATATAGCAAATAATATCATTTAATAAAGTATAAATCAATATATCTAAAATTAATTCTAAATTTAATAAAAAATTATTGACAGATTATAATTTGATGTTAAAATATAATTAAGTGAGGTGTGGTCATGATTGCAGTTATATTATCAGTATGTTTTTTATTTTTAATGTATTTGTTATACAAATTTTTACGTTTACTATTTTACAGATTGTTGTTTATTGTGAAATTATACAGATTAAAAAGAAAAAATATAAAATTGAACTTTCGCAAAAATTTTTTATTTGCAAGTATGAAATCTGATAAACCGGCATTGATGGTTGAAACAGACAGCAATGTTTATGCTGTTAAGCTTTGCGGATTTTTAATAAAGCATACCGAAGTAAAATTTGAAAGTTCACAAATGTGGAAAACTCAAGGAGCTGCGACAATCAGAGGAACAAAATTTTTTAAAGAAAAGCTAAAACCGCAAAAAGACTTGATTATTGAAAGGGAACCGACTATAAAAAACGTAAATATAGTTTATTTGTTTGTTCCTCCTGCAAGCGCATATTATAAAAAAGAAGGCGTTTATTTTAAATATGCGTCTTACGGAGAATTTGTTTGCGGAGGATATATTCACAGCGGAAAATCTTTTATAAAATTGTTGAAAAATGAAACAAGTAAAAATAATTTTGAATTTAATGATAGGAATAAAAAAACTTGCCAGTCTTAAAGAATGGCAAGTTTTTTTATTTTTAAATGCAATATAGAAAAATTTAATTAAAAACAATTTCTAAACGGTTGTTATAAAGAGAGTTATCATTGCTTAGTATTATATTGTAATTATTATTTTTTGCATAAGATTTTATTAAAAAGCCATTTTCTTCGAGCGTACCGCTGTCATCATTAATCCATTTTTTAAAAGCTTCTGTTATATCGAATTTTATTTCATGGTCTGATAAAATACTTGATGATAATTTGTCTCCTGTTTTTAATTTGCTGTTCCAATTGGCAGTTACAGCGCACCAGCCATTATTCAATTGATCTATTTGGAGAGTATCATTATATAATGTAAGTGAGTACATATGTAAATATACTTTCTGAATATTTGCAGTATATAAATTATATAGTTTTAAGTGCCTGTATCTAGATATTATTTGTCCGGTTCCGAATATATCATTATTGCCAAGTATATGATAGTTTGATAAATATATATTTTGAAGATTTGGGTATTTTGAATATATGCCTAAATCAGAATAATTTTCTTTTCTCATTTCAAAAGAAATAAATAAAGACGACATATTTTTTATAATATTATTGTCTAAAGAAAAATTAATATAATATAATTGGTCAGATTTTTTTATATAGTTAATATTATTTAATACTGAAAATTCATTATTTTTACTTTTTAATATAGGGGCTTGTATAACAGCTACAATATCGGAAGTTCCGTCTTTTTTCGTTTTGTTAAGCGTCAGATATCCGCCTTGTTCTTTTTGTATGTATATTTCCGAATCCGGTATTTTAAGCCATAATGAAAAACTTGAAGATGAAGGAACTTTATTAAATGTCAATTCAAGGTTAGTGCCGGCAGAAGTTGGATAGAAATATAGAGTTTCATTTGCGGTTTTATATTTAACGGCAGTTTTTTTATCATTTATAAAATTATTTATATTTTTTAGTGAAGATTTTGAAGATGATGTCAAAGTTCCAAATTCATATGTATAATAATTTTTTTTAATTAATATTCCATTTTTTTGAGATAGCTTTTTAGGATAAAATGTATTTATGTCATTGTTTGATACGGTATATTTATAACCTTTTTTTATCATATTAAATTCAAAAGTTCTTTTTATTTTTGTATCGGTGAAATGCAATTCGTTGTCTTTGTAAAATGCTATAGGTGAAGTAAATAAATAAAGCGTTTTTGTGCCGTTTTTATTATTATAAGCTATAGAATTTTCGGAGTTGTATTCAGGAATTATTTTTTGATGTCCTTTTGAGTCAAGGTATTCTTTTGAAAATGTATTTATAGTATTGTTTTTAGGGATAAGAATAAAAAATAGTGTTAATAAAAGAATAAAAAAGATTGATAAAAAGATAATAATTTTATTTCTGAAAATGTTTTTCATATATTAGAACCCTTTTTAATTAAACAACCCAATGTTAAAAAGCACCGGGTTGTTTTTGCTTATTTG
>CAKTDK010000264.1 GCA_934541205.1 uncultured Eubacteriales bacterium | reverse complement strand
TGTCCAATCCGATAAAACACTTCTCATCCATTGCTCCGATATAACTGAAGTCCCTGTTGTAAGACCATTTATCTGAAATGTATGCCCCGGGTCAGGTTGTTTATAATAATAAGACAAAACATAATCTGTATTTTTCTTTACCTTAATCTCCTGAGTTAACGTCTGCCAGCCTTTGGTTGAAGCAGTAAGATGCATACCTGGAGTCCCATCTATTCCTACCCCCTCTTTCCATTGCCATTGCCACCAGCTTGTAGATGTCCAGTCTGCCGCTTGTCTCTCTTCATCACCTTTTCGGGAAAATTCTCCGTTTATTATGTAATCACCTGTATTTTCACTGTAAACCTTTTTAGCAAGCGGTCTTTGGTTTTCATCCCATATCATCAGGCTTACTTTTTCTCCATTTAACACCTTAACAGGTATATTTAACGCTACATTTTCTTTATATGGGAAGGTTTTCTCTTCTGTTATCACATTTTTTAAGTTTTCTTCTGCATCATACACAGCACAGATTACCTTTGCCGCTTTCCCCTCTTCATATGCATTGTTTATTATTTCGGCTTTAATATTTAATGAGTCTTTTATATCTGTTTCAACAGACACAACTTCAAACTCTGTACCGATTTTAAATGAGAATATTTCTCCTGAATTCCAGCTATTTCCCATTTCTCTTGAAATATTTATTGCATCAACTCTCCAGTAATAGGTTTTTCCGAACTCATACAAAACATCAGGTGTATGAATATTATAGTCTGTAATTTTATCATAAATAATGTTATTAAACTCTTTATCTTCAGCCACCTGTAATCTGTACTGATTTGCACCCATTGTATTCTCCCATGAGAATTCAATTTTTTCCGATGTCTCAATTTCTTCGTGATTCTTAGGGTAAATCAAATCAAAATCTGCTGTCTCTTTATTTAACACAATGTCTGTATTAAGTCCTATTGACTCAATATCAAAGCTTTCATTCAAAAGTCCCGTTTGTTTTGTTGCAGTCTTAGAACCCGACTTAATTCTATAATCCTGTGCCTCTTGATTTACAAAATCTGAACATTCATTTACCGATACATTATTTTTAACTGTTCCATAAGAATACGCACTATAGCCTATTGTTACACTTTCAGCATTAACATTGAGATTTCCTGTAATTTCGTTAAAGGCATTCCTCTTTCCCCACGTATTTGTAAATCCTTTTTCAAGATTGCTATATTTTTGATAATAAAGTTCAGGATTTGCAATCGTTGCCGCCTGTTCCTGATACATTGCCATTCTTTCCGCAGTTTGATAATTATCCGTTATATACATTCCTCTTTGACTGTTTACCATAATATTATCCTTAAAAATATTACTTTGTCCACAGGTATATATTGGAATAAATGAATTTACTATAATATTGTTATGAATATTTTGCCCACAAGCAGAATCATCAAGATATATTGCTAAGTTAAATCCACGTGATAACACCTTAACAGGATTCAGGTCGTGAAGATAATTATATGCAATTTCTGTACCCCTGTGCAGATAATTTCTACCTGTATATATTGCTCCCACGTCATCTGTTGATTTATTAACATTATATATTTCGTTATTGCTTATTATATGGTCATTACCATAATATGTTATTGCATGGAAAGACCCCGAGCTTATATTGTTATTTCTTACAACATTTCCGCAACCTTCTAAAACTATAGCATTTGCACTTCTTACCTTTGTACCGTATCTGAAAATAAAATTATTTTCAAAAACATTGTTTCCCTTGGTTAGAGTATCAACATTCCCACCGTTTAAAACAATTGCAGAACCGCCCACATTATAAAAAGAATTATTTAAAATATTGCAGTTATACGCAGCATCAATATCCTGCCTTTGCCACCAGTGATTATTGGTCTCGGCTTTTTGAGTTCCCTCCATCTCAACCGCACTTCCGTCTAAATTTTTAAATATGCAGTTTTTTACAGTAATATCCGAAACATCGGTCATTTTAATGGCACCGCATCTGGATTCTGAGAACTCAATTCCTTCGAATGTGATATATTCTGCATTATTTATATTAATCATATTATCTTCAAGAAAAGATAATTCCAGCTTTTCGCTTGCCACATCATAAGGTGGATAATAATAAAGCATCATTGTATTTACATCAATATACCATTCTCCCGGAATGTCAATTTCCTCTAAAAGATTATACACCTTCCATCTTCTTGACTCCTCACTGTCAACCCCAAACTCAGTAGGCGTTGCAAGAGTT
>CAKTDK010000263.1 GCA_934541205.1 uncultured Eubacteriales bacterium | reverse complement strand
ATTTCTTTGAAATTTGAAAAATTAAAAAAGTTTTTCTCCGTAAAAAATCCAATATAATCCCCTTCTCAGATTTTATCTGAGAAGGGGATATTATTTTTGAAAAGATTCCTCATTACATTCTGAATGACAAGACCCCTTGTCATTCAGAGAGGCAAAGTCTCGAAGAATCTCTTGAAGAATAGGGGTGAGATTCCTCACATTCGTTCAAAATGATAATAAGGTATGTTCAGAATGATAATACAGTATAAGTTCTAAATGTCAGCAGAATTATATTCAAAAAAATAAATAATAATATCAGCAAAAATAAATATTCCTTTTAACAAAAGTTTTTATTTGGGAGTTTTTATACAAATATAATATATAATCAATATAAAATTTTAGTAATTTGCTGTTTACTTTAGATAAATAAAATTATATAATTATCATTAGAATAAATATAGTTACAAGGAGATAGTATGAAAGTTATTGCTGCTGTTGATATTGGCGGAACAGGAATAAAATTCGGGATATTAACTTCTCAGGGAGAAATTCTCAAAAAGCATAAAAGAGACAGCCAGGCTCATCTTGGAGGTCCTGCTCTTATGCAGAATGTAATAAAAGGACTTGAAGAAATTCTTGACGGCATAAACAGTGAAGACGTAATAGGAATTGGCGTCGGAACAGCCGGTCAGGTAGATCATATAAAAGGAAAAATCAATTTTGCTTCTGAGGTAATTCCCAATTATACCGGCACAGATGTAAAAGGAATTCTTGAAGAAAAATTCGGTTATCCGGTTTTTGTTGAAAACGATGTTAATACAGCTATTTTGGGAGAGATGTGGAAGGGCGCCGGAAACGGTGCGGATATTGTTCTTGGAATAACTGTGGGAACAGGAATCGGAGGAGCAATTATCTTAGACGGTAAGGTCTTTCACGGCGCAACGGGAAGCGCGGGGGAATTCGGTCATCTTATAACAGATTATAACGGGCCTTCCTGTACCTGCGGCGGAAACGGATGCTGGGAGCTTTACGGTTCTTCAACTGCTCTTATTAAATTTACAAGAGAGCTTTTGGCAGAAAACAAAGATTCTCTTATGTGGAAAAAATACATAAAATCCCTTGATGAAGTCAACGCAAAAAATATATTTGATGCCGCAAAAGAAGGCGACAATCTTATGCTTCAATGCGTTGAAAAATTCTCGGAAAATATAGCTACAGGGCTTGTTTCCCTTATACATATTTTTAATCCTCAGGTAATTATAATCGGAGGCGGAGTTTCAAACGAAGGAGCTTATCTTATCGACCGTATTGACAGATATGTAAGAAAAAGAGCAATGCCTTCATATTTGGGATGCTTGTCTATAAAAGCGGCTTCGCTTGGCAACGATGCCGGAATTACCGGAGCATGCAAGCTTGTTGTTGATAATTTGGGACTTTAGTTTTAGTAAATAAAATCTTAGGAGGATATATATAATGAAAGAAATAAATCCAATCATTAAAAGTCTTAAAGGTAAAGTAATAATTTCCTGTCAGGCTTTAAAACATGAAATTATGTACGGAAGCCAGTATATGCAGAAATTTGCAGAATCTGCCGACAAAGGCGGCGCCTGTGGAATAAGAGCAAATTCTGTAGTTGATATTAAAGCTATTAAAGAAGTTACAAAACTTCCGATTTTAGGTATTATAAAACAGGATTATGAAAACAGCGAATGTTATATAACTCCAACTATGGCTGAAGTAGACGCTCTTTATAACGATGCAAAACCGGAAATTATCGCTGTTGACGCTACCTGCCGTATGCATCCGGAAGGACAAAACGGAGCTGACTTTATAAGAGATATCAAGAAAAAATATCCCGACGCTCTTATTATGGCTGATATTTCTACATACGAAGAAGGCGTTGAAGCTGCTAAAGCGGGAGCAGATATAGTTTCTACTACTCTTTCAGGTTATACTTCATATACAGAAAAAACCGACGGGCCTGATTTTGAACTTATGAAAAAGCTTTCTGAAAATCTTGACATTCCCGTTATCGGAGAAGGAAGAGTATGGACAAGAGAAGAAGCTGTTGAAGCTTTTAAAACAGGTATTTATTCTCTTGTTGTGGGAACAGCTATTACAAGACCTTATGATATTGCAAAAAGATTTTGTGATTATGTTGCAGAAAATGTAAAATAATAATATCTTTTTTTAAATTATGCCGCAATGTTAAAAACATTGCGGTTTTTTTATATAAAAATTTTTTATAGTACTTTAAAAATATTTACATTTCTGATACAATATAGTTA
>CAKTDK010000262.1 GCA_934541205.1 uncultured Eubacteriales bacterium | reverse complement strand
TATACGCGCAATAGCGTACAGCTTTGAAACGGACGGGCAGATGCTGCTTGGGGCTTTCGGAACAAACCCGTACGCCGTCGGAAGGTATTTTGAAAAAATCGGATACAATGTAAAAACTATAGAAGGCGACGATATACTGACAAAGCCCACACCGAAGGCAGATGCATATATAGTATCTTTTTGGAACAGTGACGATGTTACGGATGCGCTTCATACGGTAGCGGCAAGAAAAACCGAAAACGGCGAATATGAGGTTTTTAATTATGGGGGATCGGAATATGAAAAAACACAGGGTAGCAATGAAATCAATGAACTACTTAGGGACGACCTGACGGTTCCTATTTTGTTGCACTGTATATCGAAATAGAGGAGGTGATTCCTGTTGAGAAGGATTATCTTAATGCTTATAATTGTGATTGCTGTATTCAGCGGATGTATATACCAAGCAGATAGGAGACCAACCTTAAGCAATGATGAGGTTTGGATATGTGAAGAACCGTATGCTGAATTTTACTGGGAAAAAGGAACTGATGTGCTTACGGGGAAGATAATTGTAAATAACAAAGAATACAATATGTTCCATCGTGAAAATTCCGGACCATACCTGTGGGTGTACTCAATGGAAGGAAAAGAAGAAGCATATAATGTAAGCAATGCTAAGGAATACCTACTGTTTAGATCGCGTGCGAATTATAATTATGACACATTCACCTTGCAGGTAGAAGAAGACAGGGTAAATATGTTTGACGGGGAACTGCCGCTCTTAAAGTTCAAATGCTACAAAAAGTCGGAATACTTTAAAGACAAGCAGGATGATAAATAGGGAGTGTTCATGATGACAGTGAAAAAAATATTAACCGCCATACTCAGTGCTGTATTTTTAAGCGGATGTATGTACCAGGCAGATTTAAGACCTACTCCCGATACCTCGCTGATATGGGTAAGTAAAGAACCGTATGCAGAACTTGAGTTTAATGAGGAACAAGGTCGTCCTATCGGAAAAGTTGTTTATAAGGAAAACGAATACAGCGTTGCATATGATGCAAACTACGGCGCAGGGATGTATATGATGTCCGAGGAAATTTTAAACTCGGAAAACGACACACGGGTATGGAGCGACTTTTTATGGGTAAGGGGACGTGCAGACTATAAACGTGACGGATTTGATTTTCAAGTAGAAGAAGATTATGTAAATATGTTTGACGGTGAACTGCCGCTCTTAAAGTTTAAATGCTATAAAAAGTCGGAATATTTCAAGGATAAGCAGGGTGACAAATAAGAAGCGCTCGCAATTTGATGCAAATAGGTGATTTTGACATGAAGAATATAAAAATTTATTTCGCTGTTATTGCTTTCGTTTTTGTTGAAATGCTCTTAAACGGCTGCACATATCAGGCAAATAGGCGCCCGAAGTACGATGATAGCATTGTATGGGTATGTCAAAGCCCGCGTATAGAACTTTATTGGAGTAATTCTGAAGATACATATGGAAAAATATACATTAAAAACAAAGAAATAGATTTATTTCACGTTGAAAATCCGGGCTCAGGGTTTGATGTATATAAGAATGAGGCAAGCAATTGTTATTTTACAGCTGACGGTGCAGAAGAATATTTACTATTCAAATCACGAGCAAATTATAATTATGACACATTCACCTTGCAGGTAGAAGAAGACAGGGTAAATATGTTTGACGGTGAACTGCCGCTCTTAAAGTTTAAATGCTACAAAAAGTCGGAATATTTCAAGGATAAGCAGGGTGACAAATAAGAAGCGTTTACGATGACGAAAAAACAGGGCGGGTGATAATATGAAAAAAATATTGTTAGGCTCAATTATGTGCGTGCTTATTTTAAATGCGTGTATATATCAGGCGGAAAAAAGACCGCTGCCCCGCGATAATGAGGTGTGGGTATGCGAAAATCCGCACATAGAATTATATTGGGATAATACATATGAAAATATAAATTACGGGTTAATAGAAATTAACAATACAAGATACGAAATTTTTCATAAAGAGGGAGCCGGCTCAAAAGTTTTCATATATTCTATAGATGGCGCTGAAGTATACAATGAAACTGAAAAAGTGAAAGAATATTTACTATTCAAATCGCGTGCAAATTATAATTATGACACATTCACCTTGCAGGTAGAAGAAGATCGGGTAAATATGTTTGACGGGGAACTGCCGCTGTTAAAATTTAAATGCTATAAAAAGGCGGATTATTTTAAAGAAAAACAGGACGAATAAAATATGTTTTAGACCGC
>CAKTDK010000261.1 GCA_934541205.1 uncultured Eubacteriales bacterium | reverse complement strand
TGAGCAGGAAAAACAGTGAGTGCAGAAGCAAGGCGACGTTGGATCTCTTTTAACAACGGAGGTGGAGCGTCAATACGTCTAGATTTTGCAAATATAGGGTAACGAGATGCCTTTCCGGTCTCCTTATCAATGTAGAATGTTTTATAACCTATGCCAGACGCTATAAAGTCCGGATTGCTTAATACACCCGGACTGATATCCAATGCTTGGGCTAACGAAAAAATGTCGCAAAAAGGATAAGTTGTATCTATAATGTTTTGACATACTTTTTGCGCATTTGATGCACTAAACTCAAATGATTCAAGATCATTTGTTACGGTGCATAAGTCATTTACATTGGATCCAACAGCAGCTAAATATTTCGGCAAATTATAAAATGTGATTGTCATTAGTCTACCTCCCAGGTCTCTTCATCAACATCTGTTCCATACTCTGTTTTAGGTGCAGTACCGGACACATCCTCTGGTAACTCTGGAACCGCTGGTATACATGCTTCAGCAAAACCCTCGCATGTTATTTGTAAGGTGTTATTTCTCTTAAATAAACACTGGAACCCTCTTGTGTAATAGACACAATACTTCTTCCTATGTTTTAAATTTGAATAATCACACAGACTACACGGTGTGGTTTCTTGTCCCTCAACAATTAATTTTGGGCGGCTAGGAAGTAATACAACTTCGCTATCATAGATAAAGTCTTGCTGACTTTCCATGATTGTTCCAAATGAAACATTTTTTATTGGAATGCTGCGTCCGTTTAGGACCAGGGTACGTTCTGTAATCTGCTTACTTTGGTCATACTTTGGGTTAATAGCAATCGCGAAGTATACAAAGTCAGACTGGCGTGTAGCAACGATCTCGGATATGCTAACATTAACCTCCTTTAGAATGTCAACCGCTTGCTGGTAGGGAATCCGAAACTCCATACGTGTTGCAAATTTTTGAATTGGTTCATCTGATACATACAAGTGAGAAATCACTAAGGTTGAACTTAATGCTACTGGTATTACATCAGAATTCCCAGTTGGGTAGATGCCATACAAATACATCTAATCACTCCTTTCTATAATAAAAAAAAAGAGACATGAGAAATCTCATATCTCTACATATTACTTATACCATTAATCATCGAATGTATTTTCTTGAGGCTTACTCGGAGGATCAAATTGTTCCAAATTGTGAACTAGTCGTTTTGGAGAAGGTGCAAAAAATTTAGCACCTAATCTAAGATATACCAAGGTATGTGCAAAGTCATCAGGAGTTCCTATATCTCTAATAATCTGAAAAGCACGTATTTTTTCATTGTATTCACACGAAAGAGTTAGCAAATCAGGTGCAAACTGGTCTTTCATGATTTTATTATAGTTAGGAAATATAATTTTCTGTGCCTTTATATCAAGCACAACACCTGCCATCGCACGGGTACGGTCGGTAATCCAAGATTTAGAATCAGCGCTATAATGCATCCCATCATTAACCTTAGCCTTGTATTCTATTTCGTACAGTGGTTTTTTAGGGAAATGGCGACGTAGAACAGAATTGGCTAACGAGCCACCACCACGATCACATACAAGGATTGCCGGATTGGCGGGGTAAACAATTTTAACAATATCTTCAATCTGACTCAGCGGGTCTTGGTCTACGGGGTACTTCTTGGAAAATATAACTCTAAGCTTCCCGTCCTTATCAATACCACCCATTGTTAACACTGTATGAGTATTTCCACCAAGGACTCCCCAGTCTACAGATGCTACCAGGTTATAAATACCCCACTCAGCTCTACGATTAGTAGTCCATTCTTCTATATTATTGTCAGAACAAGCTCGCAGGTCTGACTCAACTAAAAGTTTTGCACCATTATCATAAGAGAATCCTAAACACTCATTATAGAACTTTGATTCTCCATATAACGGGTTATTAAGCTTCTCTAATAAGCGTGACCATGGAATTCCGGTTGCTGGTACTCCTGCAATCATTGCCTGGGAAATGTGGTAACCAATAAATGGGCGTCCAGGGTATTTAGCTACATACTGCCCTTCAGCCACGTTAAGGCGCTTTCCACAGTGTTTGCAGATTACTCCATCTGGACCAAGATTTTCCACAAGAATGGGAACATTCCATAATCCACACCCCTCACATTTCATCGCCCAATAATGTTGAGTTGTTTGATCCCAGAGCTGTTGAATGCAATTATCGAATGTCTTAGGAGTACCACAGAACGTCATACGTTTAGGATTTTTACGTGCTGTACACTCTTCAATATCAGGAATATTATCTAAGATGATAT
>CAKTDK010000260.1 GCA_934541205.1 uncultured Eubacteriales bacterium | reverse complement strand
AAATATGCCTGCTCCTGTCCATCCATTATTTTAAGTAAAATGCCTGTATCATACATCCGCTTAAGAGTCCAAAGAATTTCAGAACGTTCTTCTCCTATTAAACATTCTGCTTCGTCTAATAAAGCTTCAATATCACTATTTTTAAAATCAATACTCTTCTTATTGTCTTCCTTATTTTCAAACTTTATATTAAATAATTTAGAAAGATTAACAGAGCTGCCACACACCAATTTCCACAGATTAAATTGTACAGCATCTTTTTTCTTATCAAGACCTAGCTGTTCCATTATCTTTTCATTTTTTTTCGTTTTTGAAGAAGTATTATCAGAAAGGAATTTTTTTATCTTATCTAAAACGTTTGCATCTAATTCGGTTAAATCAATATTCATAACTCCTGCTACTAGCAAACGCAAGTTATCATATTCACTTTTTAGGTCAAACATATCTTCAACCTGACTTGAAGCGATAAAGTTTCCTCTGTGTTTAAACATATTTAGGAGTGCAAGAAAAACAAGTCTCACATCATGTGGGGCATCAGACTCGATCAGTTCTTTTCGCAAGTGAAAAATAGTTTTATACTTTTCAAAATAATCAGAGTCCTTAAAATTTTCATCATTAAAAAGGGTACTTTTATTTTTGTTAATTCTATCTTCCTTCCAATATGTGCTCTCATCGAGTCTTTGAAAAAAGCATGGGTCAATCTTATTTATTTCATCAGCAAAACACATTTTCAAAAAACCTATTCTTGCCTTTTCACGGCTCAGTCTTCGTCTAGAACATCTATTTTTTCTTCTGTTGGCTAAAGAATCCGTTTTAGGAATAATACGAACCCCCCACATATCTTTACCTTTACATCGAATCAAATTATAATTCTTATCTGTTACTGCGTAACCTAAAGAATTTGTACCCATATCAATTCCAATAAAATAATCTTCCATAACTTATTTCCTTTCTTGCATTGACAATTATGTTGATAATTGCTATTATACTGTTAAGCAAATTATCGGGTTTGAGTTCAAATAAGGATTCATCCGAAATCACCTATATGGTTCGCATGAAGCGATTAAAAGACTTATTTAAAATAAGTCTTTTTTATTGCATAACAATAGTTAAATTCAATCAATTAAAATTTAAAACTACATTACAATGTAAAATTCTAACATTTAATAAAGCAAGAATGGTTTCATATTTGTAACTTTTTCTTATTTTTCTTGCACAAAATGGGAATCTCCAGTAGTTGCAACTACTGGAGACCTATTTTTGATTTACATGAATCAACCATCTCATTATAAAGTCCTTTGATGTTCCTTCTGGGTCTGCTTTTCTTCCTTTTTTTGTTCTTCCTCATATTCCTGCTGATAACTATCCGGATCAGGAATATTGTTATACTCATGTTCTACATCATCTATACTTAAATCATCTTTTGCAAATATATTTTTTATATTATTTATAGATTTTATTTCTTTTTTTAATTGTCTCTTTTCATAACTTATTGATTTAAGTTCTGCCTTTATTTCTCCCTGATATTTTTCAATATCATTTTCGTCAAATCCATATTTCTCTAATATTTCTTTCGATTCAATATACTGATCATGCTGCTCTTTATATTCTTCGGCTCCATTTTTATATGCGTAAAATCCCATTTCTGTTTTTTTCATATCCTTATAAGCTTTTAAAAGGCTCTTATAAGGCATTCTTTTTACATATACGTCCTTCCTATCAGTATCAAGTTCAGACACCTTTTTTTCAATCTCTGAAAGCGCTGCATCTGCACTTTCAGCATCGCCTATATGATACTGATTGATAAGTTCAATATTATGTTCATATTCACGTATCTTTTTTAGACTGTTTTTTACTTCATAATAGTTCGGTCTTTGACCTCTATATTTATCCAGTTTTCCTTTCTTATACATTAGAACATACATCTTCTTACCTAAAATAGATGTATCATTTTTTTTAGGTTTTTTCCAATAAACATATCTTACAATATATTTTCTCATATCCTGTTTTACAATAACACTATTATACTGTGGTAATGGATTATTTTTTATGTCTATGCGTTTCTTAATTGATTCAATGCTATATCCCTTGCCTAAAGCATAGTTTCTTCTGGCTCTTTCCATTCCACGTCCTGAAAGGGCAAAATATTCGCCATATTTTTCTGATTTACCAAATCTTATTTTGTATCCCCATTCCTCAAGCAGTCTGTAAAATTCCTCTAAGCTATAACTTGATAAGATTGCATCATCAACATCCTTTTTTATAAACTCGTTTTTAGTGTATTCAGC
>CAKTDK010000259.1 GCA_934541205.1 uncultured Eubacteriales bacterium | reverse complement strand
CAGAAAGAAGATCGACAGCAGATTGCATTGAAAGAGGTGGGCGTTGATCTCCAAAACATCTATGTAGATAAGCAGTCTGGTAAGGATTTCAACCGTCCGCAATACAAGAAGATGCTGCGAAAACTAAAAAAAGACGATCTGCTCTATATCAAGAGCATCGACCGTCTTGGACGCAACTATGAAGAAATTCTACAGCAATGGCGGATTCTCACGAAAGAAAAAGACGTTGACATTGTGGTGTTGGATATGCCGCTGTTGGACACCCGCCGGGGCAAAGATTTGATGGGTACATTCCTCTCCGATATTGTATTGCAGGTGCTGTCCTTTGTGGCAGAAAATGAGCGCACAAACATCAAACAGCGACAAGCCGAGGGAATTGCCGCTGCCAAAGCGCAAGGCATCAAATTTGGCAGACCACCTTTGCCCTTGCCGGATAATTTCTATGCGGTACACAAAGCATGGCGCAGTAAGAAAATAACCTTGAAACAAGCAGCGGAAGCCTGCAATATGCCGGTTGGGACATTCTACGGAAAGGCAAGAAAATTTGAAAATGCGGCTTAAACAAATCGTGCCCTGAATTTGCAAAGGTGTACTTTTGCAAATTAGGGCATTAAATTATAATTTATATCATTTTACCACAAAATGCGTGATTTTTCAAGGTGTTGAGACGAACATTTTCAATGATAATTGTAACTTTTCTGCGTTTTGTAAAAGTACACTATACCAAAAAAGAAATTGGAGGATCACAAAATGGGAGAGGAAAACGTCAAGGTGTTAATAAAAAGCGAAAAAATATCACAAAAGAAGAAAAAAAGGATTATTTGGGCAGTATCAGTTCTGCTGGTCATCATAACAATGGCTGCTCTTATTATTGATTACAGTGGTTATAAGAAAGGTCAAGAATTTGGTCTCGCATCTGCAATCATTTCATCTGAGATAGGCGGTTCAAGTTGGGGAAATAAAAGCGATTCTTATGCGGAACAATGTGAAGATGTTTATTACAAGCTTAACAGACACACCTTTGATATAACTATCAACGGTGTGAAGTGTGACGCAAGTGATGTTCGCAAGGCCGAAAGTGCCATGAGATCTGCATTTGCTGACGTTATGAAATCTGCAGGTTTCGATCGATATAGCTCATACAACATAGCAGACTGGTTTAAGTACACAAATATTGTTGAATACTTTTCCGGCTATTATTGGAACAACATTCTTTCTATTTGCTGTTATATTGTTCTTCTATTTTCAATTGTTTTTACAATTTTAATCAACCACGAGGCAAAAAAAGAACTGGTTGTCTTTGAGGATTCTGTTTTGTGTAGAGTTAATCCTAAAAAATCAAAACAATTGGTTTTTGAAGATATTAACAATGTTGACTTCGGAAAGAATGCGCTGAAAATTGTCGGAACAGGTGTTAAGTTTAAGATTTGCAATCTAACAAATGCTGAAAGCATTAAGTCTGTTATTATTGAAAAAAAGAAATCTACGCAGAGCAAATCTGATAGTTTGAACGTTAGCAATGCTGATGAATTGAAAAAGTATAAAGAACTTTTGGACAACGGCGTAATTTCGCAGGAAGAATTTGATGCAAAGAAGAAACAGATTTTGGGGTTATAAGACATTAACGCCGAGGCTTTCGCCTCGGCGTATTTTATAGGAGAACGCTATGGCTATATTAACAGAACGAAATCCAGAGTGGATAAATTGGATTGCACCAGACAATTTTAATGATAAAGACTTGTTTAGAATCGTAATCTTCTTCGTTTTTCACTCGCCATGTCCCAATCTCTCGTCCATGAGAAAAACACTGTCGGAATATGGATGGACTGAGCCATGGAAAAAGCCGTATTATCTAAACAAGCAATTAAGGCAGAAAGCAGCCACTTATGAGCTACTCTTTTCTGCAAAGGGTTACGATGAAATGGATATAGCCTTAGAAAAAGCTGATTTGAAAGAAACATTCCCATCTGATTTTTCTCGTGAAAGAATCTGTATCTATGATAATCAAGGAAATCAATTTTTGAGTGTATTCTATCATATCAGAAATGCATTTGCGCACTGTCGGTTGAACATGGTCGATGTTGACGGAGAATGCGTGTTTATTTTTGAAGACGTTCAGCCCAAAAAGAATTCAAACCAATTGAAGGTCTCAGCAAGAATGATTCTGCGAAAAAGTACTTTGCTCAAATGGATTGATTTAATTGAAAACGGAGAACGTGAGTATCAAAAGACACAGAACTAAAAATTCCTTTGGAACAAAGGGCGCACTTCTATACAGGGGCAAGCCCTGTATGTGCGCTCTGCGAGGCAGACAGCCCGGACGA
>CAKTDK010000258.1 GCA_934541205.1 uncultured Eubacteriales bacterium | reverse complement strand
AAAATTTTTTATCGTTTAGGAACAACTATTTATGAAAGGTAGTTTGAATAGATTATGACAAGATTTAGAAAAGCTACTTGCATAAGTGACATTTTTATCAAACACTGCATTTTGTGTTGACAATAAGGTTAGCACGGAATAGTATATAATCAACTGTTAAAGGAAGGTTTGGGTGATTATGAGAAAAAAATTGCAATGGTTAGGAAAACGTGTCGGAGAACAAGGATGGTTTTCGTGTAGCGTTCCGGGAAATATACAAAGAGATTACGGAATATATAAAAATTTTCCAGATATTTTTTACGGAAAAAATGTTGAAGCATACGATTGCCTTGAGGATGACACATGGCTTTACCGCTCGGAATTCAGCATAGAGTATAATACGGACGAAAGGGTGTTCTTTGTTTCCGAGGGGATAGAGTATCAGTGCGAGATATGCTTTAACGATGAAATAATTTGCACACATGAGGGCATGTTTTCAAAAATTGAAGTTGATATTACCGACAAGTTGAAAGAAAAGAATGTGATTGAAATAAAAATACTGCCGCATCCGAACAGTAAGGGAAAGCGAGGTTTTGGCAGAGATGAAGCCGATAAATCAGTTAAACCTCCGGTTGGTTACGGTTGGGACTGGCACCCAAGGCTTTTAGTTTCGGGATTATGGGAGGAAGCTTATCTTGAAACGCGCCCGGCAGGATATATCGGTGCATATGATTTCTCGTATATGCTCGACGATTCCCTTAATGAGGCGACGGTGTCGTTTGAAATAGAGTGCGGCGAGCCGGTAGAAATAACCTTGTTTGACATGGATAATAGGGTTGTATACAGCGGAACGGAAAAAACATTTACAGTGAAAAATATTAGGCTTTGGTGGTGCTGCGGACAAGGAGAGCCGTATCTTTATCACTACGAGTTAAAAACAAATGGTTGCAGAAAAACCGGAACGATTGGATTTAAGAAAATTGAGCTTGTTATGAACGAAGGCGCATGGAACAACCTCGAAGGAAACGTATTTGCCGCTTCTTACTCTTGTTAAAGAAGCAAATATGAATATAGTCAGAAATTGGGGTGGTTCGGAGGTGTACAAAGAGGACTTTTACAATATTTGTGATGAGTTTGGCATTATGGTGTGGCAGGAATTTCCTCTTGCATGCTGCTGTTACCCCGATGATGAGCATTATCTCAGCGTTCTTGAGCAGGAGGCAACCGCAATAGTAAAAAGACTGAAGAAACATCCGTGCTTGATAATATGGTGCGGCGGAAATGAACTGTTTAACGGATGGTCGGGAATGACGGATCAATCCCATCCGTTAAGACTTCTTAATTCGATTTGCTACAGAATAGACAGAAAAACACCGTTTATTATGACATCTCCGCTGTTTGGAATGGGGCATGGCGGATATACCTTTGTTGATCCGATTAGCGGTAAAGATGTTTTTCAGGTTTTTAATGATGCATCAAACACCGCCTACACGGAATTCGGGGTTCCGTCCATCGCAAGTTATGATTATCTTAAAACATTCATCCCGGAGGATGAATTAAAATCCCCCAAGCCCAATACATCGTGGGAAAAGCATCACGCCTTTAAGGTATGGCAAAAAAATAGTTGGATGCATCCGGAAATGATAAAAAAATACTTTGGTAAATCAAGCTCGGTTGAAGAGATGGCGCAAAGAAGTTCCATTATGCAGTGCGAAGGCTATCATGCGGCATTTGAAGAGGCAAGAAGGCAGTGGCCGGAATGTTCAATGGCTATTAATTGGTGCTTTAATGAGCCGTGGCCGACGGTTGCCAATAATTCAATCTTGAATTATCCGACAGTTAAAAAGCCTGCATACGAAGCAGTTAAAAATTCACTCAGAGATTGTATGCCCAGCGCAAGAATAAGGAAGTTTGATTGGACTGAGGGAGAGTTCTTCAGCGCCGAATTATATATGCTGAATGCAAGTCCGAATGTAATTACCGATAGCATAAGGGCATATATCTTAATTGACGGAAATAAAATAAAGCTTTTGCAGTGGGAAGGTATTTCGGTTAAGGCAAACAGCAACACAAAAGGGCCGTCGGTGGGGATAAAACTTCCGAGAATGAAGAGCAATATGTTTGTTCTCAGACTTGAGTCAAATGAGGAGGTCAGCGAATACAGAATGATAATAAATGCAAGCGAGATTGTTGACGGGGATGAGCCGAAAAAGCTTAATCAGTAGGGAAAGTTTTAAAACTGACATATATTTGAGCATGGATTGATAAAGTTGGCAGTTGAAATATGGACATATTGTTCTATAATTTAGTATACAACAAAAAAAAAGAAAGGAGAGTGCGGATGTGTTT
>CAKTDK010000257.1 GCA_934541205.1 uncultured Eubacteriales bacterium | reverse complement strand
CCAAACCTGAAAAAGATGATATTTTCAGAGATACATACAATAGCAATCCATACTATGATCCACATGCTGATTTGGAGGAAATACTGTCACGAGCAAATTCCGGTGATGCAACAGCTATGTTCGAAGCAGCGGTACAGTATCATCATAACATTGGTGCACAGGATTTCGACAATGCTTATTATTGGTATTGCAAAGCTATAGAAAACTGTGAGAATGAAGAATTGAAAGCTCATGCATATTCAAAAATAGCAGGTTTATACTATTCCGGAGCGGTTGACAGTATAGGCCAATCATATAGAAAAGCATATGAGTATCGCGAAAAAGCAGCAAAATACAATCAAGGCGCTGCAATGCAGCTCGCAGCAATGAAGCGAATAGGTTCGGGATGTCATTTCAATTATGATGAGATTGTTGACAGCTTTTCAAAGGTTAAAAATCCGGATTGTATAAACTTGAATGAACAGGCGAATTTCTATTTGTCATATGGAAAATACACAGAAGCCATTGACCTTTTTAAAAAAGCTCAAAATCAAATGCCGGAAGCTGCTTATCAATTGGGACTGCTGTATAAGTTGGGGGTTCAATCGAATCCCCCTGAACCCGATTGTTTTAGAGCTGCTGAGTATTTCAGACGAGCTGCCGATAATAAAAAATATGCGCCGGCAGCGTATGAACTGGGAATGCTGTATTTTAATCCTCCGCTGGGTGATTTTGAAAAAAACTTTGAGCAAGCAATAAAGTATTTTAAAATTGCAGCTGACAGCGGCATTGCAGAGGCTCAGTATAAAGTCGGGTGGATGTACAGATATGGTTTAGGTTGTAAAAAAAATATTGTGCAGAGTGTGTATTATGAGGAACTTGCAGCAAAACAGGGGCATGTTGGGGGGTACGGTCAACTAATATATCTTTACCAAGAGGAACAGGTAAAGAACTACAACAAAGCTTTTTATTATGCAAAACTTGCAGCGGATGCCGGTTATGCCTCGGGAGCTTACAGCCTCGCCAATTTTTACCTGATCGGTAGGGGGTGTGAAGCAAATATTAGAGAGGCAGAGAAATATTATAAGTTCGCTTTAGAACACGGTGTCTATGAAGCAGAAATAATGTTAAGAAAAGTTGAAAAAATAAAAAATACATAAGTTTTATCTCTCTGTTTTCAATCGGAGCATTGCCTATGTTACATAGAAAAGCAAGAGCAACTGTTTGTAATGATCTCTTTGAAATACACAAATACAATTTTAATGTCAGGAGTAAAACAATTATGCTGTTAATCCTATATGGTGCCGCTTCTGAACTTGGACGCAAATGCCGAGATTACCTTCAAAGTAAAAAGTATGAATTGGTTGAAAAATACAATTATGCGGAAAATCATCCGATTATTGAATCAAGGTTTGGAGAAAGGCTTTATTTATCAAAAGATGATTTTTTCGCAAAAACAGATTCCCTGTTCAGGTATAATGTTGCAAACATCATGATAGGTTTCAATTGGGAACAAATTTCAGAGGCGGTTTATCATAACAAAAACAAATTACTGACATGTGCCTCCGCGGATGTTGGTATGTTGCGTAAAATAAAAGAAGTATTCAAAGAAAATGTTCATATAATCTATTGCTATGTGGATGCAGTTGCATTAGAAGGACTTTTTGTTAATTTGCCGGGAATGACTGCAAAAGAATATGGAAGTCGAATGGCGATGGGGTTATCAATAAAGGAATGTTACTCAAAAAATGTAGACCTATTTGATTCCGTTATTGTTTATGGCGGCGAAGGTTCAGTATTTAACTATAAAACTATTTATCAACAACTTGATGGGATTATTGACAAGCTAATAAATCCTGAAGAATCAGTTTACGAGAAATATGATATTTTTTTATCTTATTGTATCAAAGATATCAATGAAACAAGAAAAAACAACCAATACTGTTTTATAAAAGAATTGATTGCTTCTCTTGATTATTACAGCATTAAAGTATTTCAAAACAGTGTTAGTGCATTGAACGATGATAATACAGATAAAACGATAAAAATAGAGGACTATATTAATAAAACCAAAGTTTTTATACCAGTGTTTTCTGAGGACGCACTTAATAGTAAATACTTTCTTGACGAACTGAATATTGCTATATCGGCATCTAAAAACAACGGTGTGATAATATTACCAATAGCTTTGGACGGCGCTGTTCTGCCTGAGTGGATGAATGAGTATTCTGCATACAATGTACAATCTGAATGTTATCAAGGAAATATAAATTTTATTGAAGATTGGTTTATTGATATGTTCTCAAACGAGAACACCCTTAGGAAGCTTTCCGAGAAAATCGACACATATGT
>CAKTDK010000256.1 GCA_934541205.1 uncultured Eubacteriales bacterium | reverse complement strand
ATTTCGGGCAGTGATGTGTATGTGACTGTTGATGAAAAACGGTATTATGTTCCGGATAGATCTGTTCTGCTTTTTGAAAAATTTGTAAGCCCCAAAATATCTATTCTTACCCAGGGAGCCGATGTCAGCATGATAAATATTGATTTTAAAAAGGGGCTTTACGGTGGAACGGAAAGTGATAATGATGATATGGCATGGCTTTTGACATATATTATGGGACATGTCAGAAAAAATAAGCTCGATTTGCCGAGATTTTTATTTTATACCGATACATCGGCAGTGATTGAAAATATGTTTTTCGATACGATGAGGGAATACCAAAGAAGAGAAATAAAATACATGGATATAGTCAGATCATATATAACTGCAATATTGGCAAAGCTTTTCAGAAGTATGGAAAATGTTAACAACGCTACTTTAGAGGGAGACCTGATACAGAGAATACTGGATTATACAGAGCTTCACTACAATGAAAAGCTTACTTTGGCGGAATTGTCGAAAATATTTCACTACAGTGAATCGTATATCGAAAAAAAGTTCAAAAATACAATGGAAATGACTTATCCGGAGTTTTTGCGTCAGAAAAGAATCTATAATTCGCTGCATTATATTCAAAATAATCATAAAAATATAAGTGAACTGGCAAAGCATGTGGGGTATCCTAATGTGAAATGCTTTATCAATAATTTTAAAAAGTATATTGGAATGACTCCGCTGCAATACCAAAAAAGTAACGAAAAAAAGAAAGACTGGTATATGGATATGCGTGACTTGAAACAACAAAAAGAACGTCCGTACTAAGAAAATATGAAAAAATGCCTAAAAAATATGTTTTTGGTGGCATTTTTTTAGTGCGGAAAAATATATTTTTTGTGAGGATTTAGGTACTTTACAAGGGGGTATAATTATGATATGATATAGATAAATGAGTGGTGTTTTTCATGGCTGTTATTAGCAAAATTTTACAAAAAAACAATGCGATTCAGTATTTCATAAACAGGTGAGGAGATGTGATATTTTGAAAAGAATTACTGTTTTAAAGGATATGATTGCCGGATTGTGTGCAGCGTCGGTTTTATGCACAAGCGGTATGACTTGCACTGCGGCAAAAAAGCCGGATAAAACGGAGGTGTATATTTCAGCATCGGGAAATGACAGCAACAACGGTGATAAATCAAATCCGTTTAAGACTCCTGAGCGTGCCCGTGATTATCTGAGAGAACTGAAGAAAAGTGGGCAGCTCGGTAGAGACGGTGCTGTGGTTTATTTTAGAGAGGGAGATTATCGGGTAACGGAATCCTTTGAGCTTACAAAGGAAGATTCGGGAACGAAAGAAGCACCGATTTGCTACCGTGCGTATCCAAACGAGAATGTCCGGTTGCTCGGTGGAGAAAAGGTTGATGAAAATTTGTTTTCGCCGGTTACGGATCCTGAGGCGATAAAAAGAATCGGTAATGACACAGCGGCAAAAAATATTTTAGTGGCTAAACTTTCCGATATGGGAATAGATGAAATTCCGCCTATCGTTTTAACGGGAGCTTATAGTTATATGATCGAAGAGTACCTTGAGTTTAACGGATATCCGAGTGAAAAGCCGGCACAGGGAATTGAGGTTTTTTTAAACGGAAAATCGTGCACAAATGCACGCTATCCGAATGAGGGAGAGCTTTATACGGCAAACGTAAAGGAAGAAGGCTCGGATGGAGGTATTGAATGGTATGACGACCCAAGTAAATACTCACTTTCGACATTCGTTCCTCCCGAGAAGCGAAAACCTGAATTGATGAAGCTGCCTACATTTACAATGAATGACAGCTCACATCTTGAAAAATGGAAGGATGCCAAAGGGGCTTTGGTATATGGAAAGTTTATGTATTTGTGGGCGGATCAGACGATTGCTTTAAAAGAGGTCAATACCGTAAATAAAACGATGACGCTTGCATGGCCGAGCTTGTACAAAGTCGGATCGGAAAAACCGTTTTATGTGTTTAACCTGCTTGAAGAATTGGATGTTCCGGGAGAGTATTATATAGACCGCGATGAAAAGCTTATTTATATTTATCCGCCCGAGCATACCGGAAAGCTTGATATTGTTTTGTCGCTTTTGACAGATCCGATAATATCTATGAAGGACTGCGAGTATGTCACAATAAAAAATATGGATATAGGCATGACAAGGGGCAGCGCTGTTAATGTGTCGGGCGGAACGCATAATCTGATTGACGGCTGCGAAATTTATTATACCGGAGCAAGGGCTGTAATGATTACAGACGGAACATATAACGGAATGATAAATTCTCATGTACATGACGTGGAAGGCGGAGTTACAATCGAGGGAGGAAGCTCGGAAAAACTGACCTCGGCATATAAC
>CAKTDK010000255.1 GCA_934541205.1 uncultured Eubacteriales bacterium | reverse complement strand
ATATATTTATTGTCAATATTTAAAGTTCATATACGTATAAAATTTCTTTTATTTCAAAACCCACTTTATTGTAAAGATTAAGCGCTTTCTCATTTCCGCATAAAAGACAAATATCTTTACTTTTCAGTTTTTCATCATAAAAAATATCTTTTAATATTTTTTCTGCCAATCCCATTTTTCTATATTCCGGTGAAGTAGCAATTGAGGTGAGTTTGGCAATATTATCTTTCATATAGCTTATAATTGCCGAGCAAACGCATAAACCGTCGCTAAAAATACCATATAGTCTTAAAACATCTTTTTTATTTTTATAAAATAAAGAAAGATAAAATTCATCAAATCCAGGAAGAGAAAAATTGCATTGTTTCAAAAGTTTATATTGCAATTTTATTTTTTCCATATTATTTTCAAAAGGGTAATAATATATGCTTTTAATATTTTTATCATCCGCTTTTTTTACAAGAAAATAATATATTTTTTCACTTGAAATTTCAAATCTTCTATTTGATATTATTTCTTTGACAAAATTTACTTTCAAAAAAAGCTTAATCTCTTCAATATCCGAATAATTATCGTCTAAAAATAAATAATAAAAATCATTATTTCCAAAAATTATTCCGCAAAGAACATCCTCATTATAAATTCCGAAATTTTTATTTTTTGAATCCTCAAATATTTCATAAGCAAAAATCACTTTTTCTTTTAAATTGTCAAAATACTCTTTTGCTTTATCAAATGCTATTTCTTTTATCATTATACTACCTATGTAAATAAGGGAATTTAAATTCCCTTATTGTTCCTTTAATAATTTTCTTTTTCAATTTCAAAATATGCCATCTTGTGCTGACAAACAGGGCATACAACAGGCGCGTCTTTTCCATTATGAATATATCCGCAGTTTTTGCATATCCATTTTTCCTCGCTGTCTCTTTTAAAAACTTCATTGTTTTTAATATTTTCAGCAAGTTTTCTGAATCTTTCTTCATGATGATGCTCGACATTGGCAATATTCTCCATCTTTTTAGCAATCTCATGATAACCTTCTTCTCTTGCAACTTCTGCAAATTCCTTATACATTTGGGTCCATTCAAAATGTTCTCCGCCTGCCGCGTCTTCCAAAGCGCCAACAGTATCGGGGAGATTATTTTCCCTGTAAGCCTTAAACCACTGATAAGCGTGAGCTTTTTCGTTTTTTGATGTTAAATCAAAAATATCACCGATTTGCTCATATCCTTCTTTTCTGGCAAGCTTGGCATAATGTTCATATTTTACAGCCGCCTGTGATTCTCCGGCTATTGCCGCCATTAGATTAGCGTATGTTCTTGATTTTTCAAATTCCATAATATCACTCTCCTTGAATGATATTATTTACATATTTTTCTTTTTTATTCCAATCCGGTCTCACATATTTTTTCAATAAATTTTACAGTATTTTCTACATCTCTGATATCTACTGTTTCCACCGGTGAATGAATATATCTTGTAGGAATAGATATACCGGTGCATAATACGCCGGCTTTTGATGTTTGAATAGCTCCTACGTCAGTAGAACCTCCTGACAATACCTCAGGCTGAAATTCTATATTATTATCTCTTGCAATTTTTATTATACTTTCTTTTATTTTTTTGTTAGCTATAATACCGTTATCTTTAAATTTGATCGTAGGCCCTTTTGAAAGTTCTATATTACTGTATTCACAGTTTGGAGTATCACCGGTAGGGGTAACGTCAATTGCAATAGCATAATCGGGTTCAACAGTAAAACCAGCTGTTTTAGCGCCTCTAAGTCCCAGTTCTTCTTGTACGGTAAATACAAAATATATAGTATTTTCATTATAATTAATATTTTTAATTGCTTGTATAAGACAAGCACAGCCAACTCTGTCGTCCATTGCATTTGAAGCAATTTTATATTTTCCAAGCTCAATAAATTCAGCAGTGTAAGTTGCTGTATCTCCTATGGAAATCATAGACAAAGCTTCTTCTTTTGAGGAAGCGCCTATATCAATGAAATAGTTATCAAGCTTAACATCTTTGTCAGCTTTTTGTTCGCAGCATACAATTCCCTCTATACCGTTTTTAAATATTACACGCCGTGAATAAACATTTCTTTTGTCTACTCCTCCCATATTGGAAAATCTTATAAATCCATTGTCTTCAATATAAGATACTATAATTCCTATTTGATCCATATGAGCGCAGAACATTACAGAAGGTCCGCTTCCGTTTTTTACTGCTATAAGGTTTCCCATAGTATCACTGTATATTTTATCAACATATTTTATTATTTCTTCTTTAATAATTTGAGAAATTGTTTCCTCGTTTCCCGATACGGAATTAACAGAAGTTAATTTTTTTATCAATTCTTTCATT
>CAKTDK010000254.1 GCA_934541205.1 uncultured Eubacteriales bacterium | reverse complement strand
GATAAATTAATAAATATAAATAATGCTACGAAAGAAGAACTTATGAGTATAAAAGGCATCGGAGAAAAAACTGCTCAAAATATTTTGGATTTTCTTGAATCCAACGGAAATATCGATAGTTTGGATGAGCTTCTTGATGTAAAAGGAATAGGAGAAGCAAAACTAAAAATAATTAAACAATATGCTGTTGCAGGAGGTTAAAAAATGAAAGTTTTAGTGGTAGACGATGAAAAAATACTTGCAAAAGGAATAAAATTCAATTTGGAAAACGAAGGATATACCGTAATTTTAGCTCATGATGGAGAAGAAGCATTGGAAAAAGCAAAATATGAAACTCCGGATATTATAATTTTGGATTTAATGCTTCCGAAAATGGATGGTCTTATGGTTTGCAACAAAATCAGAGAATTTTCTAAAATACCTATTATTATGCTTACTGCAAAATCAGACGATACAGATAAGCTTATTGGATTTGAATTTGGAGCAGACGATTATATTACAAAGCCATTTAATATAATGGAGCTTAAAGCCAGAATGAGAGCCGTTCTGAGAAGAAGCAATACTTCGTCTGCTTCTTCCGAGGAAGAACAGAAAATTGACAGAAACGGACTTATTATTGACATATCGAGCCGCGACGTTTATATTGACGGAAAAAAGGTTGATTTAACAGTTAAAGAGTTTGATTTATTAGAGCTTCTTGCAAAAAATCCCGGACATGTTTATTCAAGGGAAAAGCTTCTCAGCGTAGTATGGGGATATGATTATCCAGGCGATGCAAGAACAGTTGACGTTCATGTTAGAAGAGTAAGAGAAAAAATAGAAAAAGATCCGGCAAATCCGGAATTTTTGCTGACTAAATGGGGAGTGGGTTATTATTTCAAAGATTGATTTAAAGCCTAGATTTTATCATAGCTTTTTATTCAGATTTATTTTGTTTATATCCCTTATGGCGATTTTGTCTATAATATCTTTATCTGTTGTACCATATACTCTTGTGAAAAATTATATATTTTCCACTAAGGAAGAAGAAATGACTGCTTTGGCAAACAATTATACAAATACATTGTCATTGTACGGTGATTATTTTTCTGATTATGGAGATGATATTTATCAGCTTTTGGATCTTTCCGAAAACAGTCAGGTAATTGTTACTGATTCAGCGGCAAATGTTGTTTACAATTCTTCAAAGCAATCGGAAGAAAACAATATTATAAGATTAAATCCTCAAATTATTAATGCTATCAACGGAAAAAAAGTATTTAAAACCGAAATGGACAATAACCATTTTGTTTTTTCTATAGCCGTGCCTATTATTTTCAACGAGAGCGATGAAATTAAAGGCTGTGTATACATAAGAACAGAAAATATAGAACAGGCAAAACAGCTTTACAATGTACGTAATATCATGATTTCTATAACTTGTATAATGGCGTTGATAATTTCTATAACTATTGTCTTAATGTTTAAGAAATCGAATAAACAGATTAACGAAATGTATAGTCTTATAAATAAAGTTAAAAGCGGAATTTATGATGAAAAAGCAGACATTTTTTCAAAAGATGAATTGGGATGGCTTACTCAGGAATTTAACGAGCTTGCAAATAAATTATGGGAGATAGAGGATAAAAGAAGAAGATTTGTATCAGATGCTTCCCATGAGCTTAAAACCCCGCTGGCTTCTCTTAAATTGTTGTCTGAATATATATTAACCGCCGATAACGTAAGCATGGACACCGTTAAAGAAATTATGACTGATATCAACACGGAAATTGACAGGTTAATAAGAGTTTCGGAAAGACTTATAAAAATAACAAAAATAGATTCAAAACAGGAGATAATTCTTTCAAAAATTTGTGTTAATCAGGTTATCTCTGATGTGGTTAAACTTCTTATGCCTATTGCCCTAGAGGATAATATTGTTATTAAAACAAATCTTTGCGAGGATGTTTTTGTGTATGCCAATTATGACGGTTTGTTTGAAATTATTTTTAATATAGCAGAAAATGCAGTAAAATATAACAGAAAAAACGGAAGTGTCAATATAAAGCTTAAAACGGAGGAAAATAACTGTATTGTCGCAGTAAGTGATACCGGATACGGAATAGAAACCAAAAATCACAAAAGGATTTTTGACAGGTTTTACAGGGTTGATGAAGCAAGGGCGAGCGATACAGGAGGAACAGGTTTGGGACTTTCGGTAGTTAAAGAAATGCTCAAAATTTTTAACGGCTCAGTTTTTGTGGAAAGTACTATAAATAAAGGAAGTATTTTTACTGTTACTTTGCCGGTTTACGTAAAAAGAAACGGTGATGAAATTGAAAAATAGTAAATGTTTTAGATATATTATCGTTGCTGTAAGTATTGTTTTAGTATTTACTTTTCTTATTG
>CAKTDK010000253.1 GCA_934541205.1 uncultured Eubacteriales bacterium | reverse complement strand
TAACTGCAGCAGCTACTACAGGTCCTGCAAGTGGACCACGTCCTGCTTCGTCAATACCTGCTATATATTTATAACCTTTTTCATAACAATTTTTTTCGTATTCACTAAGTTTAATAAGTCTTTCCATCTCTGCGTCTTTCATAATCTCACCTCGCGAATAATCGTACCACAACAAAATAAATATTGCAACATAGACAAAACAAAAGCGTCAAGTAAGACTCTTATTACTTCTTACCTGACGCTTGAATAGAGGATGATTATTATGAATATTACGCATTTTGTCCCTCGGAATTGCTATCTTGATTTTCTTCTTCACTATTTTCTTTTTGAAGTTCCATCTTAGAAACAGAAACCTCATATGCTCTTCTAATTTCAGATGTTCCATCTTCGAATTTCTTTTCATATTGTCTACTTTGGATTCTTCCCCAAAGTGTTACTTTTTCTCCAACTGAAATGTTTTGACAAAATCTTGCATTTCTTCCCCATGCAATACATGGAATATAATCTGATTTATTATAAGCTCTATTAACTGCAAGTAGAATGTCTGCAATCTCTCTGCCAAATGGAGTTGTTCTATATATAGGCTTTTTGCATATAAAGCCTGTTAAACATATTTCGTTAGGATTTTGTGTTTCTTCATCTTCTTTTTGAAGTCTTATATCCTTAACAAATACTGTTAAAACTAACTTATTCTTTTCATTTTCATAGTTATTATAAGATCTAAATTGTCCATCTATAACAACCTTTTTACCTATTGTAAACTCATCTGTTAAAATTCTTTCAGATACCGTGACAGGAATTATATCGTTATTATCACTCAATCTAGGCACTTCCACATCAAAGCTATAAAAACCTTCACCATACACCTCATGGCTAAATACCCTTTCTGAAGCTATTGTACCAACAAGTGTAATTACATTATTTTCGCTATAATTTATCACTTTTTTATCCCCCTCATTTGCATTTTTCTAAATTTCTTAATGTATTCTTATTCCTCTTTAAGGAACTTTATACCTCACGACAGTTTTTATTTTACCATAATTTTCTGTTCTTGTCTACATAATTTGTGAAAAATGTCTACTTTTTTACATTTTTTCTATAAATCATTTTTTAGTTTTGATAATATCTTGTCTTCAGACTCATAAAAGCTATTAACATAGATACCTCTTTGCTTAGGTGTATAAAAAGCTCGTAATAATAAAAGCTCTGAGGCATAATAGCCTATTCCTCTCTTACTCAAATAAGGGCATATAAACAGCTTACATGAAATACATTTTACTTTACATGTTCCATCTTTATTATTATGTTGACATTTTCTAATTATTTTAAAACAGCATCCATCTGTGTTTGTATAAGGATAATCATTTAAAACCACATTTTTATGGCGTTGTGATAAGCATTTATTGTTTTTAAAATTACAAAAATTAAACTTTAAAAAGTTATTTTCTAAATCATTGCAAACTGTGTCATATATGTACTTGTTTCTATTTGAACTTTGCTCTAGAGCCTTTAAAAATTTTTCAAACTCATTTATAAAAAATATATTTTCATTCGTTAGATTACCACACACATAAACTATATCGCCTGATTTAAAATCTTTTATTTTCATAAATTCATTTATTATATCATCCAAATCTTGTTCTTTTTCAGCTTTCTTTTCTTTTTTCACTAGTTCCTTGCCACACAACAAAATCTTGTGCAATTCTTTTGCACTTAAATCTTTTAAATCTGCATTATCCACTCTTTTTAACACATTATTAATATGAATCCTCATTTTTGTATTCCATATTGGTGAAAAAGATATATTATCAACATCAATAATTATCTTATTTTCTTTTATATCAGATGCAGTAGCAATTACTTTTTCAGGACAAGACAATATATAATTTTGCGATACATAATTATACATAGCCTCTAGTAATGCTGAATCATCATTATTAATATTTTTTACTATTTGTTTTATTTTCTCACTTAAACTCTTCATAAGTAACCTTCTCCATATATTAAAATCGGACGACCATATGAATTAGGCCGTCCTTTCTGTTTTAATCATTCCTTCTGACAAACGTTGTTGAAGTTATCTCAAAGCAAATGCAACAGAAGATTTAATTGGGTACAAAGAAATCAAATATGCCTTAGAAGTTTGTTTGTACAACTTCCGATACTTATTAACAGCATCATTTCTATCACCAATAAAAACATCATACACATTTCTTGCTTTTGAAATAAGTTCTACAATCGGTGAACTGTCACCAATCACATCTCCAAACTTAGTAACAAAATCATAGTAAAGATATACAGTCTTTCCAAAAAGGTCATTAATCATCAATGCGACATACGTCTCTCCTTGAAACACTTTACCAATAGTCACTTCGTCAACACCATCCGTATAGCCT
>CAKTDK010000252.1 GCA_934541205.1 uncultured Eubacteriales bacterium | reverse complement strand
TCTTTCAAGAAGGGTTTTGGCGGGTCCGGGCAGCGCCCGGCGTCTCTCCTTACCCGATAAACTCCCGCAAAACCGATTTTTCCCACACGTTGTCAGCGCTTACTTCTCGAAATTTATCAAGCTGATTTTTAAGATAAACGCATTTTTCATAATGCGCCGCTTCCGGCTGTACTGTTTTCAACAAACTTTCAGCCTTTTCTTTCAATACACACGGATCCAAAGGAGAAGCGGAATTTATATAAATATCCGCAAGTTCTATATACGGATCAATATAAAGTTTTTCTCCTTTGCACACATCATCCCATAGTTTAAAAGTAAATTCAACAGAAGAATTTCTAAATGTATAATCTCTTACCATTCTTCTTAAAAAACGTATATCTTTTTTGCTTAGAATTATGTTTCTGTCATCATCTGTAAAATTTGACATAACACTTATATATATTTTATAGCAGTTTTCTCCGGGGATCATTCCGCTTATAATCGGGTTTAAACAATGAAGTCCCTCTACAATAACAACTCCTTTATTTGAAAGAGTAATTTTTTCCGCATCAATAATTCTTTTTTCCGTTGCCATGTCATAATGAGGAATCATAGTTTCCCCTCTTTCCGCTATTTCAGAAAGACATTTTTTTAAAAGTTTTAAATCCAAAGATTCTATATTTTCAAAATCAGGATTTCCGTTTGGAAGAAGAGGAATATCTTTTTTACTTAAATAAAAATCATCTCCTGATATAACAAATGCTTTTTCTCCAAAAGCTTCTACCTGTTCGGCAATTTTATGAGCCGTTGTAGTTTTTCCCGAACTTGAAGGCCCTGCGAGAAGAAGTATTCTTATATCGTCGTTATCAACAGCGTTTTTTGCTATATATTTAAGCACGCTTTCATACCGGCGTTCCCATTCATCTAAGTATTTTTTCGGATTTTCTTTAGCCCTTTTGTTTACATGACATCTTCTGTAATCATTTATTCTATAAAGGTTTTCAGTTATTTCATTCGTATTTTTCATTATAAAACTCCCTTATAAAGTCTTTTTCTCTAATAATTTTATTAAAATCATTACAATATTCCATAGGATATTTATAATTAAAGATTCTGTATATTTTGTTTCTATCTTTTGTTACAAGCTTTGTCACCGCGCCGGCACCAACAGCAAAAACACTATGAAATTCTTCCATCATATAAATATTGTAAAGACAATGTTTATCTTTTTTTGCAAATCCAGTATTTTCATGATTTGATAAAGTATTTTTCTGCTTGTAAATATAATACGGAATATATTTATTCTCTCTCATTTTAGCATAAAAATACTCAATCATTTTGTTTACTTCGGTAAAATTATTAAACTGATTAATTTTTTTATATAAATTTGAAGCTTTCTTTAAATATAATGTATGCATAGTAATGTTTTCAGGTGATAATTCGCATATTTTATCAACGGTATTTTTAAATGATCTAAAGTCATCTTCCTCAAGTCCCGCAATTATGTCGGTATTTATAATTTTAAAGCCTATATCTCTTGCAATTTCAAAAGCTCTGAAAAAATCTTCTGTACTGTGACGTCTTCCCATTTTATCAAGTACTTTTTGATTTAAAGTTTGAGGATTTACGCTTATTCTATCAATATTGTTTTCTTTTAACACGAGAAGTTTTTCTTTTGTTATAGTATCGGGTCTTCCCGCTTCAACGGTAAATTCCTCCAAAAAAGATATATCAAAATTTTCTTTTATTGTTTTTATTATTTTATCAAGCATTTGTGAACAAAATGTTGTTGGAGTTCCTCCGCCTATGTAAACAGTTTTTAAACAAAGCTTTAACGAAGAAAACAGTTGCCCCGTATATTTTATTTCATCCAGTAAAAAAAGAAAATATTTCTCCATAAGCTCTTTATTATTTAAAGCTGCCGAAGACACAAAAGAACAATAACTACATCTTGTAGGACAAAAAGGAATTGATACATATAAAGAAGCTGTTTTTTCTTTAAGATTTTTTAAAATATCAAATTCAAATTTTGCAATCTCAAGGGCCAAATCAGTTTTTTCGGACTTTACAAGACGTTCTTTGAAAAATTTTCTTATATCTTTTTCAGAAATATTTTTTTCAAGAAGATATAAGGCATTTTTAGAGGGACGAATTCCCGTCATAGTTCCCCAATTTGGCTTTAACATAGTATCTTTTGACAAAACATTATATATTGCTTTTCCAAAAGCGCACTGAATAGATTGTTTCTCCAAGTTTTTGCTTTTTATTTTAGCATAATATTTTTTTCCGCCGTTATTATAATACGCATAAAAAAGCATAAAAGAAGTTTTATTATAGCCGTAAAGCCTTAATATTTTTTCTTCTTTTTTTCCGTCTTCTTTGAAAAGTTTTATACCATCCGATATAACCTTAATTTTCTCACCCTGAATAAACTGCATACAAACCCCCACTGCTTCGTGAGGGTTTGAAATATTTTTTAATATAAGTTCCATAAATCTTCCGCAAAATAAGTAGTTGTCCTTTTTT
>CAKTDK010000251.1 GCA_934541205.1 uncultured Eubacteriales bacterium | reverse complement strand
ATGTTTATGACCAATGTTTTGGCGGCAGCGAATATGTTGACGGATTTTTCATAAATAAGGAAAGCCGCATTCTGTGCGTTCCGACAAATCCTAAGGATGATGACGATTATATGGTTTCGACAAGGATTGACGTTGCCGGTAACTCGGTAGGATATCTTGTGCAGGGTTATGATCGCGATGAGATAAGCGGCGCCTGCAGATTGGTTGTGGTAACGAAAGCTATGGACGCTGACCTTGTGAGAAATGTACAGTTATCATCTTCAAAGCTTAGTATAGTGACAAAAAACAAAATGCATCTTGCGGATGATGGCGAATATTATCGGGAAATTACAGTTTATAACGGAAGTGAAGAGATTGTTTTATCAAACAACGGCAAAAATGACAATATCTTTGAGTCGCTGAAAAGGGGAGACCTTATAACTTATTTGCTGACGGATGAAGGATATATAGAGAATTTCCTTAAGGTTCGCTCTTGTGATTCAACTTATAATGGATTAAACAGCTATAATGAGTTTATATCCGCAAACGAGTTGTCGGGAATTGCACAAAGTGTTGAGTTTAACAAGGTGGATTCTATCAACAACGTAAAGGTGAGTGTTGTGACACTTAACGTTTCGGGTAATGAATATACTGTAAATGTACCGGTAAGAAATCTTCCTCCGATTTATATTTATACAGCGGGTAAGGGTGAAATCAAACCTGCCGGACTGTATGACATAGTTCCCGGGCAGGATTTGGTTTATACAATACTAAATACATCTGGTATTCCGCGCGGTCTGGTGATTATACGATAATGGAGGTGGGAAAATGATTAAAAAAATTATTGCCTCGTTTTCGGCGATTTGTTTTTTTGTCAGTTGCACGTACTCTGTGAGAACTGTAAGCTTTGCGGCAAATTCCGTGCCTGTTTATACCGGGGGATATGAGGGAGGTCTTTCACAGTCCGAATTTTTTCTTGAGTCTGTTCAGCAATATGCAAATTATGACTATGGTGACCCGGGTGCAATAAGCGACGAAGAGTTTTTTGGAAAGTGGGAAAATAATAAATGGGCAAAAGACGGTGTCTGGAATTATGATGCCTTTGACGGACTCGGTTCGGTTGAAGAATACGCAAAGGCAGGCAACTATGAGTTTTGCAAAGAGGAGCTTTTAGAATATTACCGAAGCATAATCCCTACATATAAGTACTCGGTTTTGGATGTAAATAACATTCAGCTTAATCTGTGGGCAGAGCTGGTAATGGACAATTTTATGCTGAACAGTTCTACCTATACTGTTCTGGGCAAAGCGATTATGAAAAAACAGAGTTCAGAGTATGAAATTGATGTTTTGTCCAGTGTGAGCAGAATTATAAGTTCGACTGACAAAAAGGTAACTTATGCAATAGTTACACCGAAAAAAGATGGATATGCCGCAGAAATTGATAACGGTGAAAATAAGCCGTATATAAAAGCGGTGGTTAATAACCACGATACAAAATATTTTTATCCTGTTGAAACGACAAGCGTGAGGGCGGGCAGCACATGGAGAGAGGGTCAGGGTACAGCAGATAAGTTGTATGCCGAGGAATCCTACACATCAATTGGGAACAAAGACACCGCTGACGAATACACCAGGCGTGCTTATATGAAATTCGACTTTTCCGAGCTTGACAGCGGCGACTCGGTATCGCAAGCAGAGCTTTATGTAAACGGCAGAATGGTTAAAAGTGAAAATCCGGTGGAATCCGGAATCGAAAAGGACGATAAGGCGATTTATGTTATCGACTGCAAAAATGCGATATCGTCTGTATGGACTGCTGATACGCTGAATTTCGGTCAGTGCTTTACAATGTTTTCGTATTACGGTGAAAAAGGTGCAACACTTGAAACGCCTGTGTATTTTCAAGGAATATACCCAAATTCAACCTCACAGAGGTGGGCAAGCAATGCACTTATGGTCGATACAATATCGAGACTTTCGCGCCTGTATGCTTCAACGGGAGAGGAGGCATTTGCGTATCATGCAACGCGATATCTGCTTAATATTATAAATAATCTTAAAGCAGATTTTACGCCGTTCTATCAGGATAATCTGTATTGCTACGGATTGCTCGGTGAGATGGAAATGTTTATGTATTGCCTTGTGGACAGTTCCGTTATGGATGCAGAAATGTTCACGACGATGATGAAAAATATATACCTTATGACAGAATTCCTTAGAACCTGCTGGACAGCCGGAGATGTGAAAAGCAATATCGGTTCAATGTGTACATACACAATGGTTCTTATTTCTTTGTATTTCCCGGAATTTATAAGGTCATCAGAGCCCGTAACCGGCATCTTGTACGAAAATATTCCGGGTTCATATAACGGCGGATGGCTTGCTGTTGCAAGGGAAAGAATAAAATTGCTTCTGCAAAATACCTGTTATTCCGACGGCGGTTCGTCTGAGGTTTCCCTTCACTACATAGTCGTAAACCTCACACCGTTCATGAGTATATTTTCAAAATGTGATATTCTTGACAGAGA
>CAKTDK010000250.1 GCA_934541205.1 uncultured Eubacteriales bacterium | reverse complement strand
GAATAAAGAGACCGGGGTATGTTAATCTTGGGAAATATATATTCGATAAAGATGTCTGGCTTACGGATGATGTTACCATAACAGATGACACCGTTACCATTAAATCAGATGATTCATTCACCGGCACGACTGCTGTAGATAATGTTACAGATGAAAGTATTCTTTGCTTCAAAGCAAAAATGAATACAAAAGGATGGATAGGACTTGGAATAAATTCTGCACCCGAAATTCCATTGTACGGTCCCGGTAATGCAGGGTATTTTATTGCAATTAAGGATGGAACTATTGAGCTGCAGAAAAACCCGGGAAGCAGAAGTGAAATACTTGAAATCAAAGAATTTAAGGCAGTAAATGACGATGATTTTCATGATTATCAGTATGGTGTTGTAAAGCTTGGGGCAGGAAATCTGATTCATTTAAAGATAGATGGTGAAACTGTATTTGAATGGCTTGATACAACAGATAATGCAGTTACAACTGAGAAGCTTTCTTTATCGGTTCATTATTCAAGTTTAGGTGTAACTTTTATGGCGGCAGATGATTTGCCGGAACACATAGAATATGAAGAGCTTATAAAAAAATATAAGCTTGAGGCAGCAAAGGCTTGTTATGAACGCTATACCAATGCTGAAAATCTTGTTATGATGAAGATTGGTTGCAGTGCAGTTATTTCGCCTGAAAGCTATGAAATAAAATCTGATGTATCACCTGAAATTATAAATAATAAGACATTAGTACCGTTAAGATTCGTTTCGGAAATCTTCGGAGCGGAGGTTAAATGGGAAAACAACAAAGCAATAATTGTAAAAGACGGCAGGATTTTTGAATTTAAACCGAACGAAGATTATTATATTGTAGACGATGAAATTGTTAAAATGGAACAGGGAACGGTTATTAAAAATAACAGAATGTTGATACCTGTAAGGGATATTTCGGAGGCACTCGGAAAAGAAGTAATCTGGGATGAGCCGAATGAGCTTATCTTAATCGGTGATGTTATAGGAATCGTTCAGATGAACTCAAAAGAACTTTTAAAAAGAAGCGGAGAAGCTATACAGATGTTAAGTGAAATGTAGTGCTTTTAAGCGAAAGCTTTAAAATATAAAAAAAGAAAGGAAATGATGAAAAATGAAGAAAAAAATTACGGCGATTGCAGTATGCATATTTATGCTGATGCAATGTATGGGAGTGTTTGCATACGGAATATATCCCGACAGCGTGCAGGACACCGAACTGATTGAAAATGGTGGATTTGAAAAAGGAAATGATGGATGGTGGCTTGCAGGAGTATTTAGTGTCGGTTCGACTGCAAGGAGTGGTTCGAAAGGTTTGCAGTTTGTAAAAAGTGATACTGCATATAAAGCTACAAAAGCAAAGACAATTTTAAATGTTCAAAAGAATACTGATTATACCTTGAGATATTTCTATAAGCAGGTATCAGGTACACATTATGTTAAAATTTTGAATTCAGACAACAGTGAAATAACAAGTACAAATATTTCAGCGGTATCAACAGATTGGAAGAATAATCAAGTTAGTTTTAATTCGGGAGATAACACAAAGGTTATTTTAGAAGTTATGGATTGGAGCAGTGTTGCACCTGAGTATTACTTAGATGATTTTACTATAACAAACGATAATGTTCCGACACCGGTTGCAAAAAAGAATACACTAATAAATGGTGGATTTGAAATGGCTACTGACGAGTATAATTTTTCGGGATGGACAAGAGCCGGTGGCTGGTATCTTGTAAGAAATTATGGTTGGGGAATTGAAAATGAATTTTTAAGAAGTGGTGACACTTTCCTTTATCATGACCCTAATAATGGATTTATATATACAAATGCGTATCAGGATATAGTCCTGGAAGCTAATAAAAAGTATGAGCTTTCATATTGGCATAATGTAAAAGCGGAGAGTTATATGCTTAAAATTCAATTGGACGGAACAAGTGTGACGGAAAAAACATATGGAACAACGAATGGTTTTGAAAAGGTTACTCATACTATAACAACAGGAAACAGTGAACAGACATTAAGGATAGTGTTTATGACACTTAATAAAAAACTGCAGATGTCTGTTGATGATGTAAATCTTAAGGTTATAAATCCTGACCCGATTAAAGAAACGATTATGAACGGTGACATGGAAGGTGGTTTCAGATTAACTGATTCTGTTTCTCCTCTTTATTGGCAGGATGGATGGTTTGGCCTTACCGATACTGACAAACATAGCGGAAGCTATTCAATGAGAATAACAAGTGATCTTGCAAACTTCGTGTGGATGAAACAGAATATTGAAGTTGAACCAAATACTGACTACACACTTGAATGGTACGAAAAAAGACAAAACGGCGGATATATTGTAAAGGTTCCTAATACAACAGTTGCAAATGATGGAATGATTTTAGAAGCTAACAATTCGAATCAGTGGGTTAAACAAACAATAACATTTAATTCACTTGATAATACAAGTGTTCAAATTAACTTTACAAAGTATTCAGTTAAAACCGAGACTGTAGATGAA
>CAKTDK010000249.1 GCA_934541205.1 uncultured Eubacteriales bacterium | reverse complement strand
CTCCTGTGATTCTCCTTCATCATCAAGAAAAACTGTTTCATCCGGTAAATCGGAGTCGTCTAATTGGGTAGACGATATTACCTCGAATGTTTCTTGTTGATTTTCTTTATTCCAATGGGCAATACAAGCTCTGCCGATGCCGTTTTTCAGAGCGTCATGAATCGATAATTCATTCATTATAATTTTTGCTAAAAGATTGGAATTAATCTCTGAGATAACCCATTTTTGCTCCTTATAAATAGTACGACACAAGCATAAATACAGTTTTTCCTCTTTGTAACAAGTGAACAAAATAGGATAGCCATTCTCTATAAAAACATAATCTAAAGTTAAATCACCAATTTGAGGAATGTTTTCAAAGTATGGTTTGGGAATGTACATTTTGCTCAACCTCCAATTCACAAAAATTTATTGATGGGTCAACATCTTTGTATATCCACCAATCAATATGATGTTTGCGGGATTTTCTGTTGCTTTTGCTGTCACTTGTTCTCATACTTAACCCATGCTCCGGTACAATTGTACCATATAACATTTTTGGACTGTCAACGCGTTTTTCGATAAGTTTTAGTATTTTGGCTGCCGCTTTTTGTTCATCAAAACACGAAGTGGAAAAAAATCCAATATCATAGTTGGCTTCAATATTGTGATTGTATATATATGCATCTCGATTGTTTAATATTGATGATATCATTTTTGTTTGATATGTACATAAAAACGCATCTCTATTATTTGTGCCGACATCGGAAACTCTGTAAACATCAAATTTGTTTTCTCCTGCACCATCCTCTACAATTCTATCATATAAATCAATCGGATAGTCTGATGGAAACAAATCGGATTTTTTTATATCCATAAAATATTTCCTCTCGTTAATTCTAAAACTCTTGAAGTATCTTCGTTGTAATTTTATATTATAGCAAATGGAGAATGCAATTACATATCTTCCAATACTGCGGAGCGTTAATTTACTATATTATGCTTTTTGTTTCGGCTGTTGCCTATTTGGGAATAGCTTAACAATAACTATACGTGGGGACTCGGTATGCACTTCCCAACAAAGGAACATACTTCACAGTCCAATAATAGGGTTATAGATATCTCTATGCCCTTCACCAAGATTGTACTTGGTTGACCTTTGTCGGTCTAACTTAATGATGATATTCGACCTTGCCGGTCTAAAATAAGTATAATAAACACTTACGATTATTATATGAACAAGTCATGTTTTCAATACATGCTAATTATATCATAAAAGTTGAAATGTGTCAAGAGTGAATCACCCATCATCTGAGGCAAATAGGATTTCTGGACGATTTCTTTAAAATATTTCAATATGTTCAACATCAACTAACCTAAATGTAATGATAATATGTTCATCATCTTTTTTACTATCATCAATAATCGTGTCTTTTTCAACATCGAATTTAATTGGTGCGGATATAGCAAACCAAGAATTTTCTCCCTTTTCTTCATGTACTTTGTGATGACCAATCAGTCCAATATTGCTATTCTTGAAATATATTTTCAGATTTGAACCTTTATCTAAATCTAAGACATCATGCCAAATATCATCATATGGTGTTTTATGAAATAATTTTACCAATATTCTTTTAAACCATTTTTGGGAATATATGATAGAGAATATGACTGTCAATAAGGACAACATTATAAAAGAAACTCCTGATGAGATAAGAACATTATCTACTTGCTTGAACAAGGAAATAAGCGAAATGCTTAAATAGCTCAATAAGCAACTTAATATAAGTGTCATTTTTGTGTCAATATTTTTCGAGTTTAAAAAAGAGAATAATAGAATAGCCAAATAACCCGGTAAGAAATACTGTAACACTACGGGTATATTGTTAAGCAACGATAAAAAATCTGTTATAGTAATCACCTCATTTGCCTTCGGAATACCAGCATAGCGAGGCTGGCTTACTTGTGATAATAGTTTATTCAATTTCTTGAATAATATGTTCATATTTTCAGAACACTTTTTTGTAAATATATAATATCACATTACGTTTTAGGTTTTGTCAAATTTTGCTGTCATATAAGAAAATATTTATGACAGCTTATCGGAGTAATACTCAAATATGTCTTTGTCTTTTATTGTTTCATTAGAGGGTTCGTAAGCAGAAAGATGTTTTCTCACACTTTTCCACGGGGTTTCTTGAACACAAATATATTCCAATTCGTGTCCGTTGAAACCACCATATATACTTTTTACTTGTTCCAAAATATCAGTTTCGTCCTCTGAAAAATCAGCTAATTTTCCGTTATATTTAGGAATGTTTGCAGAACCAAGTTTCTTGTATTTATTATATAACTCTGGAGATACTGCGCCATGAACCCATGCTTTAAAATCAGCATCAAAAAATTTTACATCAATACGATCTGCTGTTTCATTATTGAATACCAAAAACCAAGAATAAGCATAATAAACTAATTTTTGCAATTTTTTATTTGTGACGTTTTCAACATTTGATAAGAACCAGTTAGCTACATCGTAAATAGTATGCATATGTATAGATC
>CAKTDK010000248.1 GCA_934541205.1 uncultured Eubacteriales bacterium | reverse complement strand
GTAATGTACTCGTTCAGAATGGCAAGATACTCCTGCTCAAACATCACGCCGTATTCACCAAGCACTTCATCACCGTTTTCATCGTACTGGCGGTATTTTGCCACCTCGTCGATGAAGAACAGGGACAGGCACTTGATGCCCATATTAAAGAGTTTTTCCTCTTTCTCAAAGTGGGAGAGGATTGTTTCTCTGATCTGAATGCGACGCATATCCTTTTCGGACACATCACCCACCACATCACCGGCTTTGATGACCTCGCCGTTGGTAAATGTCACGGTGCCATGCAGTGGGTCAATTTCAGATATGGTAAAGCCTTTGTATTGCTCCATTTGTTCGGATTTATAATAAAGGTCATCACTGACGCCGAGAATGCGGGTTTCGCGGTTAATGGACTTGTTATAACCGATCTCCAGCTCGATTTTTGCCATCGGCGGCTTCTTGCTGGAAAGAATGATCTGCTCAAGGTAGAGGTAACTGTCCGTGCCACGGAAATTTTTGACCTCAAAGCCCTTGACCTCGATTTTCTTGACCAGCCGCTTGTTGAAGGCATCCAGCGCATCCAGCACATAAACAAGGTTGTGCTGCTTGGCGTGGGTGGCCGAGTAATTGAGGGAGAACAGCGGGTTGAAATTTTTCAGCGCCTTTTGCGTAACCTCACCGCCCATTTTCTGTGGTTCGTCAAGAATGATAATCGGTCTGTTTGCCTTAATAACATCAATCGGTCTGCGGGATTGAAATTCGTCACGCTTTGAATAAATTATGCGCGCTTCCTTGCTTTTTCCGTCTTCTTTCAGCGAAGATGCAAAAGCCTGCGTATTGATAATCATTACATTGATGCCGGAACTGCTAGAAAAGTTATCAAGTTGGTTCAGGTTGGAACTGTTGTAGATGAAGAAGCGAGCCTTTTTGCCGTAATGCTCCATAAAATGCTCGGCAGTAATCTCAAAGGTTTTGTGCACACCCTCACGGATAGCAATGCTAGGCACAACGACAATAAATTTGCTCCAACCGTACTGCTTGTTAAGTTCGAACATCGTCTTGATATACACATAGGTTTTTCCTGTGCCGGTTTCCATTTCAATGTCAAGACTGCATCTGCCCAAGTCCTTGATTAGAGAGGGCGATAGTTTAATGTTGTTCCGGGACTGCAAATCGTGTATGTTTTTAAGAAGCTGTTCGTCCGAAAGCTCTAAAGATTCATTTTTATATCCCGTGTCATCAAGAGCATCTAAATCTTCGCCATATTCATCAGCAAAGCCAAGGGTCAACTGGGTGGATTTCTGTGGATTAATCTTGCCCATATCCCGAATATAACTTATCTTGTCGTGAAACCCCTGTCCTCTAAATACATTTACAACTGCGTCAACCGCATCGGTTTGGTATTGTTGTATTTTGAAATTAAACTTCATTCTTTTCACCTCCTATCGATTATTATCCCTGTATTTCGAAATCATTTTTCTTTCTATTTCTGATGCTTTTCGGTCAAACTCAGCAAAAGAAATACCTTCTGAATTTTTACGCTCAGTTAATTCATAACTTGGATAGCAGTTTACCTGCTTAAAGATTGCTAAACACCAATCTCTGAAAAATTGCAAATCACTTACCAAATCATGTTCATAAAAATATCTAAAATCACTAAAATAATTCGATAAAACTAATATTTGATTATTGAACTCATCTGATGTAAAGTTTGGATATTTTTCATTTAGTTCTTTTATAATTGCTTTCTTGTGTTTATCGGGCAGCGAACCATATAGTTCGTGTAATAAGTGTATTCTTTTAAATTCAATACCATTTATCTGTAAAATGTATTTCATTCCAACTTCACAAGCAAATGCACCATTTACAATCCATGGTATTGTATAAGTGCCAACGGTATGTGTATCTATTTTAGTATCAAGAATACACCAAGCTTCATAGAAACTGCTATAACAAAAAGCCATATGTACCATCATTACAGCACCTTCCTTACGGTGTCGGGGCTGTAGGTGGCGAAAATCTGTTCAAAGTTTGTTGCAACGCTATCGTCTGCAAAGCCGTTATCACGCATTACAAAATAATACGGTTTTTGTTTGGCAATAGCCGTTATGGTTTCGGTTGTCAGTTTTTCGTCAAAGCAAGCAATCAGGAAACCATCAGCAACATTAAACACTTTCTTTTCCGCAATAACCGTTTCTTCAATTTTGCTTGAAAGGAGCACGCCCAAATCAAGCATAACTTGAAACAATAAATCCTCCGGCGTTCTGTCATCTTTAATATTATCAACCAAATTATCGAACATAGAAATATCAATCTCGGCAGGGTTGTAGTACACATCTTTCATATTTGAACTGTCGCATTTTAGGACGCGAAAACCAGTATCAAGGTCTTGCGCTGTCAACGGACTATCTGCTTTGATTTTCTTGCCGGCACGACGGATGCGCTCCTTGCCAATTTCGCAGATGTTTTTATAACCCGCCTTTGCAGCCTCGGACTTTTCATCAGTTTTTTCAGGCAACTGAACCATAATGAATTTACGTTTGCCGTTATCCTCAGAGT
>CAKTDK010000247.1 GCA_934541205.1 uncultured Eubacteriales bacterium | reverse complement strand
TATGGAATTCAGAAAAATTGACAGAGCAACAGATGTATTGTCTTTTCCCATTAATGAAAAGGGAGAAGAATATGAATTAAATCCCGAAAACGGCCGTGTTATTTTGGGAGATATAGTTATTTCGGTGGAAAGAGCTATGGAGCAGTCAAAAGAATATAATCATTCTTTTGAAAGAGAGATAGCTTTTCTTACAGTTCATTCAATGCTTCATTTGCTGTTTTACGATCACGAAACCTCAGAGCATGATGAAAAAGTAATGTTTAAAAAACAAGAAGAAATACTTGAAAAAATGGGTATAACAAGATAGGCGGGATATAATGAGATCATTAATTAAAAGCTTTTTATTTGCATTTAACGGGATAAAGCTTTGTTTAAAAAGTGAAAGAAATTTCAGAATACATACGGCGGTTGCTTTTTATGTAATTTTATTTTCGCTTTTTTATGATTTTACTGCAGTTGAATATGCGGTTTTAATTATTGTGATATTGCTTGTTATATTTGCCGAAATGGTAAATACTGCTGTGGAATTTACGATAGATCTTGAAAGTCAGTCTTATAATATGCTTGCAAAAAATGCAAAGGATGTTGCGGCAGGAGCTGTTTTAATGACTGCTTTAGGTGCTGTTATAACAGGAATATTTTTATTTTTTGACATTGAAAAATTTAAAGAAATATTTATTTTCTTTAAGGACAGGCCTTGGGCGTTAGTTCTTATTGTATTGTCGTTTATTCCGACTTATTTTTATATAAAACCTAAGAAAAAGTAGAAAGGTATTTTTGTTATGAAAGAAAAAAATACAGGCTTTATCGCAATACTCGGAAGACCCAATGTAGGAAAATCTACTTTGCTTAACGCTGTTTTGGGCAAAAAAGTTGCGATAGTATCTTCAAAGCCTCAAACCACAAGAAACAGAATACTTGGTATTTATAATACAGATGAAAGCCAGATAGTTTTTGTGGATACTCCCGGACATTTTAAGCCGAAAGACAGGCTGGGAGATTTTATGATGAGAACTGTTGTGGATGCTATGGAAGATATAGACTGCGGTATACTTGTCACAGAAGCGGAAAGAAGAATTTCTCCGTCGGAAGAGGAGCTTATAAAAAAATTTGAAAAAACAAAAGTGCCTCTTATACTTGCTATAAACAAAATAGATATGTATACACCGGAGGACGTAGGAGAAACAATTAAAATTTTTTCCAAAAGATTTGATTTTTCGGATGTTGTACCTATTTCTGCCGATAAAAATAAAGGAGTTGATGTGCTGCTTTCCTGCGCTGAAATGTATTTGGAAAAAGGTCCTTTATTTTTTCCGGAGGATATGATATGCGATGTATCCGACAGATTTATGATAGGAGAAATAGTCAGAGAAAAGCTTTTGAGACTTCTTGATAAGGAAGTTCCTCATGGAATTGCCGTTGAAGTAGAAAGTTTTAATCAAAGAATAGATAAGAATATACTTGAAATAAGCGTAGTTATATATTGTGAAAAAAATTCGCATAAAGGTATAATAATCGGAAAAAGAGGCGATATGCTCAAAAAAATTTCTACTTATTCAAGACAGGATATGGAAAAATATTTTAGAAAAAAAATATTTTTAAGCTGTTTTGTAAAAGTAAAAAGTGATTGGAGAAACAATATAGGTATAATGCGCAATCTAGGGCTTTATGAATAAGTTTTATAAAAAATAATTGGAGTATGATGTAAATAATTCCTTGTATACATTTTGAAGCTTTGCAAATGCTTTTAATGTAAAAGAATTTGAAAGGAAATATTTGAAATGAAAAGGGATTTTATATGGGAATTATTTAAACTTACAGGCAGTATATATGCTGCTTTATATATGCTGGAAACAGAAAAGGAAGAAAAAACAAAAGAAAAGCTGAAAATAGTTTAACAGGTGGTTTTTAATGCTTTTAAAGGTAAAGGGTATTGTTATAAGAGAAGCTTTATCGGGAGAAAAGGATAAGGTTATAACAATTTTTACAGAAGAATACGGTAAAATAAGCGTCTTTGCCGGAGGAGCAAAGACGCAAAAAGGCAGGCTTGTTTCCTGCTGTCAGCTTTTTTCTTACTGCGATTTTGTTATTTTTAAAAATAAAGATAAATATTCGTTAAACGACGGACAAGTTATTGAAAGTTTTTTTGATATTACAAAGGACCTTGAGGCTCTTTCGTTAGGTCAATATTTTCTTCAGCTTTGCGATTATGCTTTCCCGGAAAATGAGAAATGTACTGAAGTTTTAAGTTTGATTTTAAACAGTCTGTATCTTCTTTGTAAAAGAACAAAACCGAATGTTATGATAAAAAGTATTTTTGAACTTCGACTTATGTGTCTTGCAGGATTTAGTCCGGATTTAATTCTTTGTTCCTGCTGTGAAAAAGAGATTGAAAAGGGAAAGAAGGCTTTTTTTATTATTTCCGAAGGAAAAATACTTTGTGAAAACTGTGGTGAAAACACCTTTGTTATGACGCCGGCGGTAATAAAGTGTATGAGATTTATAATTTACGGCGATATTAAAAAAATATTTTCTTTTAAA
>CAKTDK010000246.1 GCA_934541205.1 uncultured Eubacteriales bacterium | reverse complement strand
AATTTCTTTTGATATACTTTTATCAATGGATAAAACTTTTATTATAAAAGCGAGGATTTTTATGCGGGAATTATGTAAAAGGCTTTCCGAAAGTAAAGAAGATTATATTTTGCTTTCGGATTTTGAGGATAAAATAAGAATATGTAAAGATAAAAATATACCGGTAAATACAAAATTTTTGGATTCTCACGGTCAAAAACTTGTTTCGGATTTTATAAGGGAGTCAAAGCTTAAAAATTGTGTTTTTTCTGATGTAACGGGAAATGACGAAAGAAGAATTTGTATGATAATGCCTGATTATACTTGTGAATTTATGCCTTTAAAGGTGATTAGAGCTGTAAAAAGCAAAAAGGATAATCTTTCTCACAGGGATTATCTGGGTTCACTTATGGGGCTTGGTATAAAAAGAGAATTTATAGGCGATATCTATGTAAATGAATACGGAGCGGATATAGTTGTTTTAAATGAAATAGCCGACTATCTTATGATGGAGTATAAAAAAGCGGGAAGAAAACAGCTTGAACTTCAATTCATAAATTTTTCGGAAATAGAAATTTCCGACAGCAATATAAAAACTTTGAATATTACTGTTTCTTCAATGAGGCTTGACTGCGTTGTTTCCGGAGCGTTTAATTTGTCAAGAAATAAGGTAATGCCTCTTATTGAAAGTGGAATGATAAGTATAAATAATATTGAATGTCTAAAAAAAGATAAAGAAGTTTCAGAAAAGGACACAATAAGAATAAGGCGGCTTGGAAAAATAAAAATAGAAAAGATAATAGGAAAAAGCCGCAAAGATAAATATATTCTTGAAATTTCAAAATTTGGAAAGTAAAATATAAGAATTTGGCGGCTTTTTAAAGGTATTGTTGCAAAATATTTTATTTGTGATAATATAAAGAAAACTTTATTATAACGGGGGATGTTATATGGGAAATATTATTATACCAAAACCTATTATGGGCGGTTTTTTATCTATTCAGTGGATAGATAAAAGGCATTATTACTGGAACGAAGCGTGCAGAAATTATACAGCGGAGCAGTGGCACGCTATGGTGCGTGAGATGGCGGTTTTGGGGCAGAAATATATAGTTATATTCAATGTTTCAACGGGAGATGAAACTGTATATGACTCAAAAGTTCAGCCTAAAGCCGATATGGTTTGTGATGATCCGCTGGAAGTTATTATGACTGCTGCCGATATGTATGATATGAAAGTGTTTTTAAGCAATGATTATTATAAAATGGAAAATTATGATTCGGAAGAGTTAATGTTAAGCAAGGAAGCAGTTAAGGCGAGATTTACAATAATGGAAGAGGTTGCGGAAAAATACACTCATCATAAGAGTTTTTACGGATGGTATTGGGCATGGGAATCATGTATTTCTCCGTATTTTTCAGATAGGTTTATAAAGTATTTTAACGATACAACTGCTCATGCCAGAACTCTTACTCCAAAAGCAAAATTTTTAACAGCTCCTTACGGAACTATTAACGCCACATATGACGATAAATATATAAAACAGCTTGAAATGCTTGAAGCAGACATAGTTGCTTATCAGGATACGGTAGGATGTTATGTTATGAATACCGATCAAAGCAAAAAAGCTTTTGAAACTTTAAGGAAAGTTCATGATAAAGTACCGCAGAGAGCATTATGGGCGGATGTTGAAACTTTTGACTGGGAAGGTCCCGATAATGTAAGAACAACGGCACTTATACCCGCAAAGTTTGAAAGACTGGAAAAACAGCTTGCGGCGGTATCTCCTTATGTAGATGAAATAATAGTGTTTATATTCCAGGGACTTTTAAGCGATCCTGAAAGTATAGCATATACAGGATATGAAAAAGCAGGGCAATATTATAATCAGTATAAAGAGTGGCTTAAGAAAAATCATCCTGATTTACTTAGAAATTTATAAAAAACAAAAAAAGTGATTGCTGAAAGCAGTCACTTTTTTTGTTAGCTACAAATTATAAAGTTTTATAAAAAAGTTTATAATACGAATATTTAAATGATATAATTCGATGTTTTACGACATTATTACGCTTATCCCTTGAAAATAACATATTTAATTATATTTAAAATATTAAAATTAAAAAATAATTGACTATTATAAGACTTGATGATATAATATAGAAAAATTCAATATTTAAATTATGTGGTGATATATATTGATTTGCAAGATTAAAAGTATAATACTATATATTTTTATATTATGTTTATTTGTTGGATGCGATAACAGTAAAGAAGAATTAGTGAAAAATCCCTGTAATTATATAAATATGAAAACTGAAGGTCATGTAAAAGAAATTTTAGAAGGAAATTCAGAATATACAAAATGTTTTAAAAATATAGATGGAACTGTTTCTATGTATGTTTTTTCTTCTCCAATTGCCTATAAAAAAAACGGAAAATTCATTGAAATAGATAATTCATTAATAAAGTCAAAAAGATCAAAATATGCATTTGAAAATAAAAGCAATGATACAAAAATTTATTTTCCGAAATCATTAAATAATAATATATATATTGATGAT
>CAKTDK010000245.1 GCA_934541205.1 uncultured Eubacteriales bacterium | reverse complement strand
GCTATAATTTATCTGCAATTATACCACTCTTTTTGAAAGGAATATCTTCTATGTCCACTTATTCAACATATTTAATTACGGCTCTCGTCCTCTATCTATTTTCCTACATTTACTATCTTAAAATTTCGCACGGTCTTGGCAACAAAGCAACCTATCTGCAAATGCGACGTTTTGTTCCCTGCGCCATTTTAGCGCTACTGCCGGCTGCTCTCGCCAGTTTGCCCTTATCTTCACCGCTGTTCGTAATCCCAGCAATTATAGCTGTGCTCTGGATTCTTACATACCCTACTCTTTACTTCATCAGTAATCATAAGGTATCTTCTGATTTTGAATTTCACTTTGAAGCCGTAATGGGTTTATATTTTATTGCCTGGATTTCATCTCTTGGTATTCTAGGACAGCAAGTTAGCTGGCTCGCTATTCCTGCCACTATATTTATTACTCTTGCAGAGTTAATTATGCTCGCTATCCCTATAACACAATTAATTTACTATGGCCTGTATAAAGCTTGCATCAACGAAAATGGTATGGAAATGATTCAAGAAACTCATTATAATGAAATTATTGAATATATTAAATCCATGCCTTTAATGCTTAATATTACCGCTTTCTTTGGGAGCATTTGCATTACGCTCATCGTTTTGTTCTTTAATTACCAAGAACTAATAATATCCCATCCTAAGCCTATTATTAATCTAGTAGTAATCGCTGCTGTAGCTATCTTCTTATCTACGTATCTTTGGAAGAAAAAACATGGTGTTTTTATCCGTACAGCTATTGTAGAGTTTTATTTAGATGTCAAAGAATATTTAGCAACTAATCTGCAATATACAAAAAATATGCAGGAACGTATCAGCAAATTGCAGGTCACAACTTTGGATAAGAGCACCAAACCGCACACCATTCTCTTGATTATCGGAGAATCTGAGTCTCGTGACTACATGAAAGCTTTTAATAAGGATTATCCGCTTGAAACAACTCCCTGGCTTAGTGAAATGGAACAAAGCAAAAACTTTATTCTCTTCCCTAATGCCTTTTCTATTGGTGCCAACACTGTCCTTGCTGTTTCCAATGCGCTGACAGAAATCAACCAATACAATGATAAAAAATTCTATGAATCCTGCTCCATCATAGACATCGCTCATGCTGCAGGCTACAAGGTTCACTGGTACAGCAACCAAGGTCATCTTGGCTCTGCTGATACGCCTGTAACCTTGATTGCCAATACAGCTGATGTTGCCAAATGGACTAAGCAAGAGCTTAATCAGGTGCAATACGATGAATCCTTGCTTCCGTATCTGCAAGAATTAAACCCAACGCAAAATAATTTTCTTGTGGTACATTTAAAAGGCAGCCATTTCAACTTTCTTAATCGGTATCCTGAAAGCTTTACAAAATTTGGTACGCCCGGAAAATATGAGTTAGAATTAAACTATGCAAATTCGGTTGCTTATACAGACTACGTACTTGAGAAAATTTTTAGCTATGCTAAGCAAAACCTCAATCTGCAAGCTATGGTTTACTTTTCTGATCATGCCACTGTGCCCGACAAAAGACGCTCGCCAAACTTTGAAGGCTTAGCGAGCGTAAGAATACCATTATTCACTTATTTTGCTGATGAGTACATTGCCGAGCATAAGATGACATATGCCACACTCAAGCAGCATGAAAATTATTACTGGACAAATGATTTAGCATATGAGCTGCTATGTAGCATATTGAGTATTAAATCCAATTGCTTTGATGAAGAAAATTCGTTAGCGTCGGAGAAATTTAGGTTTAAAAGAGAAGATTTAAGGACGAACAACCGTAAAGAAAAAATATGCTAAATTAAAATTATCGTTAATTCACAGGCAAATATTAGACGGTAATCTATTTATCAAATGAATTCTAAGAGCAAAGTATATTAGTATATATTTCGCTCTTTTTTTAATTGTTATTTTTTCATTTAATTCATTATATATATATTTCTTTAAATCTCCTCGCTCTAATAGACGAAAATTATCTTGGTAAAGCTGTTTATGAAATTTTATTATAGCAGCTTTGTCATATTGAGCTTTTGTTGACCTTGAATTTTCTCTAATACGATATTTAAATAAAATTTCTGGTATACGATATACTTTACTTCCATTTTCAATAAGCGATAACCAAAAATCATAATCTTCCGTTGAATTCTTCACATATTCTTTATAGCCACCAACCTTTATCCAATCGGTACGCTTAAAAAGAGCTGTAGCAAAAATACAATTATCCTTTAATATATTTGCTATTGTAAATTCTGGTAAATCCCAATATCCTGTTTTAGCACCAATAAACTCAGCTTTACAATAAACAATACCTATTTTATCATTTTTAGTAATTATATCAACAGCTTTTTCTATATAAGTTTTTTCAATAATGTCATCACTATCAACAGGAAGTATATACTCCCCTGTAGCTTTAGCTATGCCGTCATTGCGAGCAGCTACTACCCCCCCCATTTTCTTTTTCTATATAAATGATTCTACTATCTTTAGCCAGATATTTTCTGCAAATCTGTTTACTATTATCTGT
>CAKTDK010000244.1 GCA_934541205.1 uncultured Eubacteriales bacterium | reverse complement strand
TATAGGTTTAAAATAGATATGTCACAAAAATAAATATTGAAAGAGAGTACCAAAAATGTTAAGGTTTAAATAACGACAAATAAACCGAAATGGAGGTACTCTCTTATGAGCAATAGTATAACACAAAAAATGAAATATAAACAGAGCGTAATAAAATTTTCTGAAAAATATGGTGTATACAGGGCATCTATACAGTTTAATGAATGGGCGAAAACAATATATCGTTGGAAAATGAGATATGATGGTAGACTAGAAAGCCTAAGAGATGAATCGAGAAAACCTAGATCGCATCCAAATCAGCACACAGAGGAAGAGATAAAATTAATAAGAGACTTCAAAGCGAATAACAAAGAAACAGGATTAGTTGTGCTATGGGTAAAACTTGTAAAAGCTGGATATAGCAGAACAATACAAGGTTTGTATCATGCAATGCAGAGATTAGGAATATATCAAAAAGCACCTAGTAAGAAAAAAGGAGAACAGCCAAAAGAATGGGTAAGCGGAGCATATCCAGGAGAGAAAGTACAAGTAGATGTTAAGTATGTTCCAAGTGAATGTATGAGTCAAGAACTAAAAGATTTAGGTGAAAAATTTTATCAATATACGGCAATAGATGAATTTACAAGAATAAGGTGCACATGGTTTACAAATGAGCATAGCACATATTCATCAAGTGAATTTGCAAAATTATTAGTAAGATATTTCCCGTTCAAAATAAAGACAATACAAACAGATAATGGAATGGAATTTACAAACAGGTTGAATTGGAATGCATTTATGAAAAATAAGCAAACATTATTTGAGAGGACATTAAAGGAACTAGGCATAGAACATAAACTAATAAAACCACATACACCAAAGGAAAACGGCAGAGTGGAAAGAAGTCATAGAAAAGACCAAGAGAGATTTTATTATGGGAAAGTATTTTGGAGTTTAGAGGATTTAAGAAATAGAGGCAAATATTGGAGACAAGAATATAATAATTTTCCAATGAGACCGCTAGGATGGTTGAGTCCGTTGGAGTTCTATAAAAAGTGGAAAAGTCAAGTAGAATCAGCATAAGACATACTTGGTACTCAAAATATATATTTTTAAATATTTTGTGACAAATGATTGATTAACCTACACTTTGTTATGTGTGAAACACATTAATTATGTTGACTTTTCAAGGTAAGCATATTATAATAAGCATGGTTTGACTTTTTTGGTAAATGGGTTTGTCGAATGACGGACTTGTGGCAAGGAGGAATTTTGATGGATGCTTACTACATGTCGGACTGTTCCTACTTTGACGACGGTGTCCCCCTTTCTTTGATGGACAAGTTTCAAACGACTATCAGTATGTTCCATGAACTTCGTTCTAGCATTTTTTTGAAAATTGAAGATTTAGAAAGAACGAATTTTTATGGTATTAATACTGTAGAAATTAATAGGAGCTGGAGAATGATTGAGCAAATTGATGAACAAATTAAAATGATTAAGTTTAGATTCTATACCACTCCGATTAGTGATCTTACTCGAGTAATTGCTATTGAGTATCCAGATGGAAGGATTGTTAAAGTCCCATATGCAGAGGCGGTTCAATAACTGATTAATTTTCTTTATCCCATATTCTATTTTAGAGTATGGGATTTTTTTGTGTAATAGGAAAGTAACAGATTTGCAACCTTTTATGTATTAATTTTCTTTCCTATTACACAAAAAAACTTTAATTTATGCGAGAGATTTTCTTCCTTTCGGTCGAAAACTCTCGAGGGACGAAAGAATGAAAATCGAAGATTTTCATCTTTCTTGTTCTATGGCATTTTTTAAGAAGTAAGTTGCAATTTTTTATACAATAAGAAAGTAGCAAATTTGCAATCTTTCATGCTTATACTTGAATAGATAATTTTACTTGAATAAGTTGCTAACTTTATATATAATAACTTTATTATTATTGTTATGGGAGATGATATGATGAAGAATATAGTTGTTGTAACTGGAGCATCTTCTGGTATAGGAAAGGAATTTGCTACTCAGATTTCTGAAAGTGTGAAAGAAATTGACGAGATATGGGCTATTGCACGAGATGAAAAAAATCTTGATGAACTTAAAGAAATTATAAAAATTCCTGTGGTTGCATTACCTTTGGATTTGACAAAAGAATCTGATATTAATATATATAGAGAAAAACTAAATAGAGAAAGGCCAAATGTTAGGATTCTTGTTAATTCTGCAGGATTTGGTAAGTTTGGACATGAGGAAACTATTCCTACAGATGTTAAACTTAATATGGTAGATTTAAATATTAAGGCGATATTGTCACTGGTTGATTATACTTTACCTTATATGTCTGAGAATTCTAATATTATAAATATTGCGTCATGTGCTGCTTTTCAGCCTATACCTTATATAAACGTGTATGCTGCTACAAAGGCTTTTGTTTTATCGTATTCTAGAGCTTTAAATAGAGAACTTAAATATAGAGGCGTACATGTTTTAGCTGTTTGTCCTTTTTGGACAAAAACAAGATTTTTTGATAGAGCTATAGATAAGTCTAAAAAGGATGTTGTTA
>CAKTDK010000243.1 GCA_934541205.1 uncultured Eubacteriales bacterium | reverse complement strand
CGGATAGTATTGCGACAAATGCGTTTGTATTATCGGGTTTATAGGGTGTTCTATAACTTCCTTGCACCTACGAAGTTTGCGGTTGAATTTACCGCACCATTCTCTTAACTCGAAATCATCACAGTTAAATGGTGTGTATTCACCGTTTGAACGGCGCTGTAACGGAATTTGTTGTAACTCTTTTAACCGCTCCTCAATTTCACGTTTCCTTTCGGCGTTCATTTTTCTTGCCATTTGTACTAAACTCCTCTTATAAAATACTTGCTTTTGTTTTTTCATTTTTATTTCTCCTCTCATTTTGAAATCTTATAAATGCTTCCTGATTATCAGCTATGCATTTCTTGATGTCAGCAATCAAATCAGAGCCATAATACAAATCACGGGCAAATTGTTCTGCCTGCTCTTCACTTATTTCAAAATTTAGCTCCAATTTAATCACCTCCATCTTGACATCTGCTGATTTTCTATGTATAATTATATCATAGATATATTCGCATTGTAATACAATTTCAATCATGCTTTTTTTGAGATTTATATTATAAATCTTATATTTTAATACAAGAAGGATGTAAATTTATGGCAAAGATAACCTATGAACAAGCAGAAAACATAGAGCAAGCACCAGACAGTACACCAAATTATAACGTGAACGAATATAGTGGTGTTATCGACAATATTTTTAAACGAATAGTAGGACAAATAGAAAACACAATTGCAAAAACAGGGGAAACCAAAACTGCTGTTTTTGAAAAAGGTATCTCCGAAATCCCAATAAGCATAGATACGTGGCATAAGTATACTAGATACGTGAATAAGAGTAAGAATGAAAGCACGAATGAAAACACAGATGAAAGCACGAACAAAAACACGAATGAAAAAGGAACAAAAAAATCCATGGATATGAAATTGGAAACTTTTTATGGTATTTGCAGATATACTGGAGTATCTGCCGATTATTTATTATGTTTTAATGATGTTCCAAATAAAAAAGCTTCTGCTAAACAAATTCAAGAAGACTATGGTTTAACACCGGAATCACTTGATAGTATTGAGGAGATTAATCAGCGTACAAAACGATTTGTCGAACAAGGCTTAACATCTGATGAAGGTTATGCAACTGAACATGATTTTCTTAACTTTTTAATAACAAAGTTTGCCACGCAATTTTTAGTATCTATGTATCACTACTTTTATGTCTTGGACAAATATGAAGAATTTGAAAAAGAACATTTTAATATGAAACGGGAGCTGAAAAGGAAGTTTTTATCAAATGATGAACAAAGAGTAATTGATGAGTATCAAGAATTGGTTACAAAAGTTGACACAGAGAGGTTTATTCTTATGCAAAAGGTCTATCGTCTTGTAGATGAATTTAGAGAAGATTTAAAAAAAGCCGCACTTGAACGCAAGCGCAAGCAAAACAATAAACAAAAAGCGGCAGACTAACAAACAGTCTGTCGCTTTTGGCAAATCGCATATTAATGGGATTTTTCTAACATTTCCGAAAAAGCAAAACCCCCGAAAAAATAATAAATTCGGGGATTTTGTTTAATATTGTAATGGTGAACCATCGGGGATTCGAACCCTATTAAAATCGCATAAAACCATGTATTACACTACTCATTGACAACGCGTTGACAACACCTAATTTTTTTGTTTATATCCCTGGTGGTTTGTTTCATGCGTGTGTCGCTGATGTGCGTATATATATTTTGTGTGGTCGAAATATCAGCATGACCGAGAATTTGTTGAGCGTCTTTTTCGGTGATTTTCCATTCAAAAAGCAAGGTTGCGTATGTGTGGCGAAATTGGTGCGGAGTTACGTCTATACCAATTTCTTTGCAATATTTAATCCAATGCTCGCGAAAATACGACTTCGCCATAAGATTGCCATTTTGTGAAAAAATTAAATCGTCTTTTTTATGTTTCCCCGAAAATAAAAACTTCAACGCCTCCGGTAGGGGAACATGACGTGTTCCTGCTTTAGTTTTTGGCGATTTAACATTTGGTTTATTGCCTATATACTCAACTGATTTATTAACAGTGATAAAATTATTTTTGAAATCAATATCACCGTAAGTCAAGGCAAGCATTTCACCTTTTCTCAATCCTGTGTATAACAAAAAATATGCAATATTTCCAAACTCTGTACCGATACTTTCTTCTACGGCTTTTATTTCTTTTTTTGTCAGTGGCTGGCGTTCCTCTTTGGGTTTACCCTTTGGGGGTGTTACAAAGTCAGCTACATTTGTATCAATATAACGCTTTATAAGAGCATAGCGCATTATAAGCTTTACAACGCTTGCTTGGTCCTTGATGGTTTTCGTGCTAAAGCCTTGTAGTACCATTCCTTGGTAAAAGCGTTCAATTTCATCGCTTTTAATATCCTTAATATATGTATCGGCAAAATATTCTGTTATACGTGCAACATATGACTTGTAACGGCTTGCGGTTTGGTACTGGATTTTCTTATAATGTTCTTCCTCCCATTCATCAGCAACGTTTTGGAGTGTTTTGCCTTTTTCAATCTTTCCCTGATATGCAAGCATTTGATTTTCAATATCTCG
>CAKTDK010000242.1 GCA_934541205.1 uncultured Eubacteriales bacterium | reverse complement strand
GTCGGTACACCTGAATGTACAATGTTCTTTGAACAGGCAATGCAGCTTGCGAGAAGGTCGGTAGGATTACAATATCAATCGTTGGAATTTAATAATGACTTCTACAAGTTTTGCTGTAATTTATTTTCATATCAATATACGGTGCATAAGACTGAAATATCCGATGCTATAATAAGATGGCTGTATGAGCATAGCGGCGGCGTTGTTTCTGTGGTGGTTTCGCTAATTCATGACGCACAGGAAATTGCAATTTTAAACGGGAGTGAGTTATTGAACTTTGAATCGTTAAACGAAGCATATAACAAACGCATGACAATGCTGCATGGATATATTTCACCCAATATAAAGAGGAACGGGCAGACTCCCAAAACAAGAACCAATAGTGCTTCCCTGCCGAAGAAACAACCCATCAATCTACCAAACGAAAGCCTGCTGTTTGATATAATTATGGCGGCAAAGAAAGGTAATTTTGATGTTGTTTCCAAATTAAGAGAGCAAGTCATTGTTGAAGAGGTGCAGATATGATTAGCTATTTACCGGAAATTTATCCCGATGAATTGGTTTACAGTTGGTTTTGCCGGTATTATGTTCATTCCGGAAACCTTACAAATAGCGATGCAATGCGGGATATATTGTTTAATAGATGTAATAACCCAAGCAAAGAGTTTATAGGGCATATCAATAATGAGGCATTAGAAGTCATACAAAAAATGTACCATATTGATGAACTGATTATAAATCATACGATGTTCCCACAGTATGCACGATTTGTCAGCTTAGATAGAAGAAAAAATGCGCTATTCCATATCGGATATGATTTTAAAGATGTGCATCATTTATTTTCCGTACTTCCACGAATTGATATTGAAAAATTTTTAAGGTATTGCCAACATCAAATAAGAAATATTCAAGTGTGTGCAAAACACAAATGCAGGCTTACTGATTCAATAGTAACAGCCAAAAGTGAACAAACCTTCACATTTTGCCCGGCAGAAATAAATATTGAATCATGCGATGTGGATAGAACAGTCGAAAACAATGAGTTGAAGTATGTGCAGTATGTAACTGATGTGTTTAATGCACCAATGGATTTTGAAAACGATGTTCCTGTTAGTGCGGTTTTATATCATGCAATGACACAAACAAAATATTTAAAATCTTCCGGGAAAACCAGATATACAAAAAAGTTATCAGAAGATATGCACACATTTTTTCAAGATATCGGACTAAAAAATATTGCAAGCATCTATCAGATACAAAGGACTTTATTGGGTGATAGATTTGATTTTTCAGTAATATGCCAAATTGCATATTTTTTAAATATTAGCGTTGAAGATTTAACTGCGCCAAAAATAAATAATAATCAGATTGTGGCTGAAAAGTCTACCCACTATATGAAAGACAAAGCTCCAATTGATTGGGTTGAGTTTGACAAGCAAAATGCGCCGATTTTAGAAAAAATCGCAAGTGATATATACTATGGAAGAGCGAATAAAAGCGGCAGACCTGACAGAGTTTCGGAAAGGCTTATATATCGTGAAATGAACTTTCATAAACATAGACTTGAAAAACTTCCGATGTGCAAAGCAATTTTTGAGCAGTACACGGAACCATATGAAGAAACATGGGCAAGACGTATAATATGGGCATATAATAAGCTTAAATGTCAAAAAGGCGGTTTGATTTGTTGGAGCGACATCAGAAATTTAAGCGGAGTAAAAAGGGAGAATATAGACGCAATACTTCCTTATGTACGTAAGCATGCTGATGAGAAAACATTTAATGATATTTTTTTATTGTTGGGTATTTGAAATGCGCGGACGCAAAAAAAAATAGGACTATCCGTAACAAAGCGGAAGTCCTTTTTTCACACTTATCATTATTTTTTTTATTTAAGAAACGCAGTGATTTTACTGTAACGAACTAATGAACAAACAAGAAAATTTTTCTTGTGCATACTGATGAATTTGCATACACATTATTGACAAAATGGAAAATTTGTTATATAATCAAAGATAAATAAATAAAAAATATTCAAATAATTACATTTTGAACATGAATATAATTATAATAAATTTTATAGGAGGAAGATAATGAAAAAACTTAAACGAATTACTATGGCGATTCTTGCGGTACATATGTTGTCGGCTGCGGCTTTTGCGGAAGAAACACATACTGCACAATTCAAAGTCAATGTTGATAATAGACAAAATGTTACTGTAACTGAAAGCAGCTTCATCTCCGAAAAGGATAATTCGGATTTAAATGTCAATGTTGTAAAGTACAGCGGCGGCAGTAAAAGTCTGATTTATTCCGGCGCATTGGGAGGCTTTGATAACGGCGCTTGGTCAAATATGGATTTTTCGGAAATTCAATGCGCTGTGATATTTAATTGGGATAATGCAAACGAATATTATTGTATTACACCTGTAACGGACGCACTTTCATATACAGATGATATGAACACTAACATTGCTGAAATGGAAACAGACTTGACTTCATATTCCGTTGGTACTGTAACCTCAAATATGAGCCTTGTATATAACGGGAAATACTACGAAAATGTACTTATGCCCGGACAGGAGCTTA
>CAKTDK010000241.1 GCA_934541205.1 uncultured Eubacteriales bacterium | reverse complement strand
ATACTGAAAAGTAATATGGATGATAATTTCCGTTGTTATTTTGGGAATAGGTCATATTGGCATACATCTTCAGCATAAAAAAGATATATCTGAAAACTCTTTTAAAAAGTTTTAAAGAATGTTAAAATAAATTTATATAATAAAATAGAGGAGATAGTTTTACATGGCAGAAATTAAATTTGAACTTAAAGAAGAAATCGGAGTAATTTCCGAAAATCCAAAAGGCTGGACTAAGGAAATCAATCTTATAAGCTGGAATGAAAGAGATCCTAAATATGATATAAGAGAATGGTCTCCCGACCATGACAGAATGACAAAAGGTCTTACTTTTACAAAAGATGAACTTATCGAGCTTAAAAATATTTTAAACAATATGGATATTTAGGTGATACATTTTGATAAAAAGGTTTATAAAATATTATAAGCCTCATAAAACGCTGTTTATTCTTGATATGATATGCGCATTTTTTGCAGCTCTTTGCGATCTTGTTTATCCTATGATTACAAGAAATTTAATTAATGATTATATCCCGAATAAAGCGTTGAGACTTATAATAATTTGGGTAATTATACTTGTTGTTATTTATATAATAAAATACTTTCTTAATTATTTTATTCAGTATTACGGACATGTTGTGGGCGTAAGAATGCAGGCGGATATGAGAAGAGACGTTTTTTCTCATTTGCAGGATCTTCCTTTTAATTATTTTGATGAAAATAAAACCGGGCAGATTATGTCACGTATTATAAACGACCTTATGGATATTTCCGAGCTTGCACATCATGGGCCTGAAGATTTATTTTTATCTGTAATTATGCTTGTGGGAGCTTTTATTGTTCTTGGAACGATTTCACTTCCTTTAACAATAATTATTTTTGCTTTTATTCCGTTTCTTGTATTCTTTGCTGCAAAAAAACGGGTAAAAATGTCAGATGCTTTTACAAAAACCCGTGTTGAAGTTGCAGAGGTAAATGCAAACCTTGAAAACAGTATTTCCGGTATAAGAGTTTCAAAAGCGTTTGTTAATACAAAGTATGAGCTTAATAAATTCCAAAAAGGCAATTTTTCTTTTCAAAAAGCCCGTGAAAAAGCTTACAAAACTATGGCGGAATTCTTTTCCGGAACATCTTTTATTCTTGATATTCTTAATGTGGTAGTATTTCTTGCCGGAGGATTGTTTTTCTATTTCGGGAAAATAAATATGGGTGATTTTGCCGCGTTTATTCTTTTTGTATCTATGTTTTTAAATCCTATAAAACGGCTTATAAATTTTGTTGAACAATATCAATCGGGAATTACGGGATTTAAAAGATTTCTTGAAATTATGGATCAGGAAAAAGAAAAAGATTCCGATAATGCTAAAAATATTACGGATGTAAAAGGCGTTATTGATTTTAAAGACGTTACTTTTTCCTATGATGACAAAAAACTTATTTTATCGGGATTAAACCTTCATATAGACAGCGGAAAAACCGTCGCTTTGGTAGGACCGTCAGGCGGAGGGAAAACTACTTTGTGTCATCTTATTCCGAGATTTTATGATATTGATAAAGGAGATATATATCTTGATGGCAAAAATATTCAGGAGATAACTTTAAAAAGTCTTAGAAAAAATATTGGTATTGTTCAGCAGGATGTATTTCTTTTTACCGGAACTATATATGACAATATTCTTTACGGAAACGTGAACGCAACTTATGAAGAAGTAGTAGACGCCGCTAAAAAGGCAAATATTCATGATTATATTGAAAGCCTTGAAGATGGATATGAAACTTATATAGGAGAAAGAGGCATAAAATTATCGGGAGGACAAAAACAAAGAATTTCAATTGCAAGAGTATTTTTAAAAAATCCTCCTATACTAATTTTAGATGAAGCGACTTCAGCTCTTGATAACGCTACCGAAATTCAAATTCAGCAAAGTCTTGAAACTTTATGCAAAGGAAGAACAACCCTTATTGTTGCCCACAGGCTTTCAACAATTAAAAATGCTGATGAAATACTGGTGCTTACAGATGACGGTATAGCTGAAAGAGGTTCTCATGAAACGCTTTTGAAGGAAAACGGTATTTATGCGAATTTGTATAATATGACTTTAAGACAATAAATATTATTTTAAAAAACTTTGAAAGGTGTGAGAATTATGCTTGATTATTTAAAGTCTTTAAAAGATAATTTAAAAGATTATGATGTATTTAAAGGAAAAACTATAGTTGAAACCGAAGTAGACGCAATTTTTATGAACAATGAAAAGCCCGATACAAAAATATATAACAGATTAAGCGTTTGTTGTTATTTAAAGCACTTCGGGGAAATTTCCAAAAATGATATACTTGATTATTTTGATTTTATCTCATACCTTGTAAGTATTTTTTATACAGATCATTTAAATATTATTGGAGTTATGGTTTGTGATAAAATTGATCCGGCTTTAAAAAAATATATTACAATGCTTCAGTATGCAAAGCCTTTGTACGATTTTGAAAAAAAGAAAAATAAAAACAGTATTGTAAGCGCCGGAATAATTTGCATAGATAAAGAATCAAATAACATTTATTATAATAATATAGGACAAAAGTTTGTTCATATTTTTA
>CAKTDK010000240.1 GCA_934541205.1 uncultured Eubacteriales bacterium | reverse complement strand
GATCAAAAGGATTTACTCCTAAAAGATATCCTGAAATTCCGCAAGCCTTCTCAAAAAAGTATATCAAGCGTCCTAAATCTTCTTCATTATTTCTGTCTATTTCAATTACTATATTTGGAACTCCTCCGTCAGTATGAGCCAAAACTGTTCCTAAAAATGCCTTATCATTAATATAATCAATAGTTTTATCTTTTAAAAAATTAAGACCGTCGCCATTATTTTCTTCTTCAGTTATAACTATTTCTTTTTTGCTTTTTAAAACTTTTATAACTGTCTCAAACATAATTCTGCTTCCGTCTTGAATAAACTGTCCCAGTGAATGTAAATCAGTAGAAAAATTTGCCGATGCCGGGAAAATTCCTTTTTGTTCTTTTCCTTCACTTTCCCCGTAAAGCTGTTTCCACCATTCCGAAAAGCAGCTCAAAGAAGGTTCATAATTAACAAGCATTTCTATACTTTTGCCTTTTCTGTAAAAAATATTCCTTAAAGCAACATATTTTAAACAGGGATTTTCTTTTGATTGATTATTAAATTCTCTTTTTGCCTTTGCAGCGCCAATCATTATCTTTTCAATATCGGCGCCCGAAACGGCTATAGGAAGAAGTCCAACCGCTGTCAATACAGAAAATCTTCCTCCAACATCATCAGGTACAACAAATGTTTCATAACCTTCTTTATCGGCAAGTTCTTTTAATGTACCCCTTGATTTATCTGTGGTAACATATATTCTTTTTGCAGCTTCTTCTTTTCCGTATTTATCTTCCATAAACTTTCTGAATATTCTAAACGCAATTGCAGGTTCTGTGGTAGTACCTGATTTTGATATTACATTAAGTGAAACATTCTTTCCTTCGCATAAGGATAATATATCGTTCAAATAAACGGAAGATATATTATTTCCAGCAAAATAAATATCCGGAGTTTTTTTATTTAAATTGTTATATAAGGGTGAACTTAAAAATTCTATTGCAGCCCTTGCTCCTAAATATGAACCTCCTATACCTATAACTATTAAAATATCCGAATCGGAAATTATTTTATCAGCCGATTTTTTTATTCTAAAAAATTCTTCTTTATCATAATCATCAGGCAAATCACGCCATCCTAAAAAGTCATTTCCTTTTCCCGTTCTGTTATTTAGAATATTATCGGCATTTGTTACCTCTTGCCAAATATTATCGATTTCTTCATTGTTAACAAATGTTTTTAAATAATTTTCATTTAATTTTACACTCATTTTTTTCATCCTTTATTTTTTATAAAATATTTTTTTAAAATTCATAATAATATAATCTGTAAGTTTTAGTTCTTCTATATCTCTGTCCGATTTTATCTGAGCTTTCAGAATTTCTTTTTTGTCAAGCATAAAAATTATATCCCCTACTATTTCATCCTTGTATACAGGCGCTTTTATGCTTTCCTTTACATTTATTTGAACAGTAATATTCTTTTCCTGACCTTTTTTAACTAAAATTCCTTTAGTAATCTCAGGAATTCCATAACATACATTTTCTTTTCCTTTTGAAACTATTATATCATATTTTTTGGAAATGTCATTATTAATATAAAAACTATAATTTGCAAATCCATAGTCCAACAATGAAGAAGCATCGGCAAAACGTTCCTTTGATGTTTCACAGCCCAAAACAACAGCAATCAAAGAAAGATTATCTCTTGTTGCCGTTGCTGAAAGACAAAATTTTGCCTTGTCTGTAAATCCCGTTTTAAGTCCGGTAGCTCCGCTGTAATATTTTATCAGTTTATTTGTATTTGCAAGGCCGAATTTTCCATCTCTAAGGGTATCCATCCATATCTTTGTATATTCAAATACTTTTTTATGTTTCAAAAGTTCTTTTGACATAATCGCTATATCATAAGCCGTTGAATAATGGTTTTCTGTAGGAAGCCCCGTACAATTTACGAAATTTGTATTATTCATTCCCAAACTTTTTGCTCTTTCATTCATTTTGTTTACAAATTCTTCGATACTTCCCGCTGAAAATTCTCCAAGAGCTACACAAGCATCATTAGCAGAGGATATGCAAACAGCTTTTATAAGCTCATTTACGCTCATCTGTTCCCCTTCTTTTAAATATATCTGACTTCCTCCCATACTTTCTGCATTGCTGCTTGCCGTTACCTTTGTTTCAAGCGAATACTTTCCCGATTCTATATCTTCCATTATTAATAGCAGCGTCATTATTTTTGTTACTGACGCAAGCTCCATTTTTTCATCTTTATTACTTTCAAGAAGTATCTGTCCTGTGCTTTCTTCCATTAGTATATAACTTTTCGCTGATTTTACTATTCCTGTTTTTTCTTCTCCGCTTACTGTTATTATACTTCCGCATATCATGATTATCGCTAATATAATATTTATTACTCTTTTAAATATTTTCATTTTTATCTCCTCCTATGTTATTTATATTTATTTTTTATATGGTATATTACTAAAATATTGATCAACTTGACAGGACTGCTCTATATGGTGTTATGGCAAATGGTGAAGTTATGCATGTAGGATACGAAGAAAATGGTTTCGGAAATTATATTAAAATACTTGATAAAGACTCAGACAGAATTATTTATATGGCTCA
>CAKTDK010000239.1 GCA_934541205.1 uncultured Eubacteriales bacterium | reverse complement strand
GGTGCAAACCTTTAGGGCTTTGGTGGGTCATCAGGGACTCGAACCCTGGGCACCCTGATTAAGAGTCAGGGGAAACAATCAGTAAATCCTTTTAATATCAACGATTTCAAGTCTTTTTATTTTGAAAAGTTGCCATAAAGTTGCCATTGATTAAATTTCGAGCGTCCGATATCATTTCATCACTAACATGTGTATATATATTTGCAGTAACTGAAATTGAAGAATGTCCTAATAAATATTGTGATGTTTTCATAGGGATATTTTTTTCAGCCAAAGATGTTGCGTAGGTATGTCTTAAATAATAGGGAGTAATATTGATATCGACTGCGTGGACTATTATTTTATTTCTGTATAATTTTGCTCCCATAGCTATATCCATATTACGGAGCATTGATTTCCAAGCGTTTCTAAACCTATTTTCGCCCATAATTCCGCCCGATTCAGGAGCAGGGAAAACATAAATATCATTTTTCTTTAACGATTTTAGATAAGGCATATATTCATCCGGAATAGGTATCATTCTATCTCCGGCTTTTGTTTTTGTGTTTTTAATAGCTTTTTTGCCTTTTTCTATCGCACTATGAACTTTTATTAACTTGTTCTTAAAATCTACATCTTTCCAAGTTAGCGCTCTTACTTCCTGCGGCCGTAATCCGCAATAGTACATCATCATAAACATTATTCCGTGTTTATGTTTTTTTGCGCATTCTATAAAAATATTGCGTTCCTCAGTAGTTAACGCACGTCTTGAATTAGATGTGCCGTATGGTATTTCTAATGATACAGCAGGATTTTTTAATATTAAATCGTTCAATGTTGCCCTTTCAAATATTTGTTTAATAGTGATATATAAAAAATTGATATGAGATTTTGACATATTTTCGCATTCGTTAAGAATAGATTGCAACTGAACAGACTTTATATTGCTTATTGGTATATTGCCTATTTTTGCAATTATATAATTGTTTATAACACTTTGATAATGCTTATAACTATATTCGATAATCTTTCCTTTTTTGTAGGTTTCAAGCCATTTATTACACCATACTTCTACAGTAGTATTGCCGTTGATGATGTTTTCATTTTGTTTCTTTTGGGCTTCTTTAATTTTCCTTGTCAATTCCGCTTGAGTATAATAAGTGATTTTTTTTCGGTTTCTTTTTCCGTCCGGTTTTAACCCAAAATCTAAATACAGATACTTTTTTTCTTTAGACATAATAATTCATCCTTTACATTTTAGTATTTTTGTTATAAAATGTAAGGGTAAAAATAGGTGTTCCAATCTATTTTTTACCCTTATTGACCTTCTGATGCGCCAACATCGGAAGGTTTTTTATTTATTTAAAATATTTAATAATTCGTCAAATAAATCAATGTATATATCTACTATTCTTGTATATACAGCGTTTGCATCTTCTTCATTATATATGTGGGAGGTTACGTTTCTATCGTTTAAAAGCATAATCCAGTGTTCTTCATTATTAATAAGTTTATCCGAATATGCAGTTTTCATAACGGATTTAGGACTGTTAATGTCATTATAACCTTGGTCTAATAGGTATTCACGAAGTGTTTTCCAAGCAAGCTCCGTTGTAAATTCAAAGCGTTGTATTGCTCCGTCACGGACAACAAGGCTGTTTGTATTGTTGTATTCTGTTACAGCTTCTTTTAACCTTTGTATAGCATTTTTAAAGTTGCTGAATTTTGTGTCAAATTTATTCATTATAATTACACCTTCTTTTTCTATATTATCTAAAAGTTCTTTAGATGTCTTAGCATTTATATGAACAATATCAAAGTCTAACAAAGTGTCAATATCATCTATATCAAAATTAAATTTTGCTTGCAAAGCCTCAGAAACACCGTAGACAGCAATATCTATATCGCTTCGTTCACGGTTATCACCGCGAGCGCGGGAGCCGAATAAAACAACTTTATCAGCTTTGTATTTGTTTGCAATGGTTACTATATCTTTGTATATTTTGTTCATATAAATTACTCCTAATATAAATTTTACTTATTAAGGAAAACATTACTTCTATAATTTTCGACATCTTTCGACTAATATATTAATCGGAGGTGTTTAAATGAAGTACGATAATTACAAGGCTTCAAGAGATGCAGGGTGGGAGGTGCTTTTAAAGTATAAAATTGATAAGCTCCCCGTTAAAGTAAGTGATATTTGCCGAGGTGAAAAAATACATATTTATTCCTATGATAAATCTTATGATTTAATAAGGGCAATGGGACTTGAAAACGATATGATTAACAATGATGGATTTTCAACTATATTTCGTGGCGAAAAATACATATTCTATAATGATAATTGTGTTATAGGCCGTCAGCGTTTCACCGTCGGGCATGAATTAGGGCATTATATAATGAATCATGTTCAAGAGGGAACAGCTACCTATAGAAATAAAGAGCCTAACAGGTATGACAGCCTAATAGAACAGGAGGCTAATATCATAGCTTCAAGAATTTTAGCCCCTGCGTGCGTTTTATGGGGAATAGGTGTAAAGACACCTGAGCAAATCCAAGAAATATGCGGCATATCAAAACAGGCGGCTATATGGCGTATGCATAGGCTTGAAAAACTTTATGCAAGAGAAC
>CAKTDK010000238.1 GCA_934541205.1 uncultured Eubacteriales bacterium | reverse complement strand
ACGGATACCATGAAATTTCAAGAGCTATTGGCTGGAAAGCAAATCAACTGGGACAGAGTAAAGCTGATTCGTCACAACCTTACCAAAGAGGAGATAGCCGCCAACTACGAGCGGGGGTATCTAGAATTGTATCAGTCAGTTCAAAACCATGCGCGGTTTCGGGACTGTGATATGGTCATCAGCTTTTTGGGGACGGAAGGCACAAATGGTGTTTTTCAGGGCTGCTATCGTGTTGGCGATTCCAAGCCATATATCCGCGCACAATTCCCGGAAGATTTTACACCGGACAGTGGTATGGCTGAGGATAAGTCTGTGGTATATGAGCTAGTCAAAACAGATTTGCTTGCTGATATGAAAGACCGCCTTGTAATTGACTGGGGGAAGGGGACGATCAACTGGTGTCAGAACGGGACGACAGAAAAGGAATTGTTGGAAATCCGCCCCGCTGTGTCTGAAATCAGCTTTACCAGCTATGATAAGGTGTTGCTTTCCTTTGAGACTCTCCACAAAATCGTCTACAACAAAGCGGCCTACAAAGAATGGGAAGAAAAGCTGTCTGCTGTGGCCGGGGTGTATCTCATTACTGATACTAAAACAGGCAAGCATTATGTCGGCTCCGCCAGCGGTGAGCAGGGCGGCATCTGGGGACGATGGAGCGAGTACGCCCGAACAAAACACGGCGGCAACAAGCGCCTCAAGGAGCTTATCACCGCCGATGTTGACTATTGCAACAATTTTCAGTATTCCATTTTGGAGGTATTTCCCATCAAGAGGGATAAGCATGAGGCATTGGAATATGAGCAGCTGTATAAGAAAAAACTGTGGTCGATTCAGTTTGGATTGAATGACAATTAGACCGTCTTTTTGTTCTTTAACTCCTCATTCCACTTTGCATAATCCGTTGTGAGGATTATTTCTTGAATAACTTGTGCGGCTTCTGCCTTAATTTTGTCAATATGATCTTTTTTTGCGACAAATCGTCTATTATGAGCACTTAGGTCACCAAAAGTTTTTATTTTCCCAATATTGTTTTGAAGGTTGATACTAGCATTCCAATACGGACTATTTAGATATTTCGGAATTAATTCACTTAAAAAGTAAAACTGATTATTCTCTTTTATATCGTCAGATGCGCCGTGCCGTTCAAAACACTCGATAATCAGGGTCTCTAGAAGTTTTCGCATCATCACAAAGCATGCATCAAACAAACCTTTATCATAACAGCAGCACATTTGATTTGAGACTTCTTCAATGTAGCTTCTTGTCCCTTTTACTATTGACATGGGTATAAGGTCATTGGTTGGCACGAGCGGTGCTATATCAGCTACTTTCGATGCAATATTCCGCTTTGCATCTCGTGTTAAGCAATATCCACTTTTGTTTCGAATAAATATTGCGTCTTTTCCAGTAGACTTTTTTCCCATGTAGGACGCAATATTTGAATAAGGCGCAATAGAAAGCGTGATAAAGCATTCTTTTACCTGGGATGGAGAAACGCTTGTATTGGTGTTACCAGATAGGAAATAAACAAAAAAAGGTATCTTTTCGCTGGCTGATAAAGAATCAAAATTATCAATTCTTTCAATAAAGGCTTCAAGTTCAGTATCCAATCAGGTAATTACTCCTTTCTGGGAAGATCATGTTCAATAAGATTGATCCCCAAAATGGAAACTGTATATTTCCCGTTATCTACTTCAATAAAACCATATCTAGAACTGGCAGTATCGTTCAAATTCTGTGGCAGATTTTGGGGCAATCTTACACCAATATTTTTGTAACAAGAAAAAACATGGTCTACTGTAATTTCCGAGAGATTAAGGATATTTTGCATATAATAGATAAATACAGCTGTTCTTTCAATGTTAGTAGCAGGATTTTTCTCCGAAACAAAGTCTTTAAGACTTTTACTCACGCCTTTACCACTCAAATCTAAATCCTTAATAAGCTGAGGCTGCCTCTGATTGCTTTTTTTCTTGGGCTTAGATGTCTGTACAGACGCTTTCTCTCCTTCGGCTTTTGTCTCGTCTGATAGGTGTTCTGCCGATGCTTTGAGCGTTCCAGTACCAGAAGACAGATGGACCTTATGTAAAGCCCCAAGCCCTTCTTCACGGAGTTCCTTGAAAATTTTATAGACCAGTTCTCCTTCTCCTTGGATGTTTACATCTATATCTCCCATCGTAATTTTGAGTTGCAAATCCGCCATAATCTTTGCCCCTTTCTGTAAATTATTTGGCAAATACTGAATATATTTTATTTTAGTATATTGAACACTGTTTGTAAATACTTTCAAGCAATCTATTGCATCAAGATGACCATCAATTTTATTCCTCCCGCGAAGCACCACAAGTTCTTATTTGGCCCGCCTAGGTCCACCAAACGAAAAACCGAGGAATCTCAATGGTTCCCCGGTTTTTCTTGATTTTATGCGGGCTTGGCAGCTCTTGCGTCTTGCAAATTTTACAAGCCGATTTTAGCGTGTGCAGCCGAAAATCCGTTTTTAAGAGAAAAATTGCACACGAAAATGGGCTATCCTTTCGGCACGGGAAGCCGCCGCAGGAAGGTGCGGCGGCTTTCTCGCGGGAGATCCTGGCGGGCTGCGGGGGAGAGAAACCGGGCT
>CAKTDK010000237.1 GCA_934541205.1 uncultured Eubacteriales bacterium | reverse complement strand
GTGCTGCGCAAATCGTTTCTTCATTATTCATCTGCTCTGCAAGATGAATCGGGTGGAATATATACGGCATACCGTTTTTGTCCGTCTGCCCGTGATGTGCGTTATACGCAATTTTCATTGCCTCTTTGGTAAGCTTAGTGTATATCATGTTTTTAGCTTTCTTCTATCAATATAGTTTTATTTCCACTTATACCGACATAGCATCTCTCCCTGTTCACCTATCAATTTGTTCAGATGCTCGTTTGAAACGCCGGTTTCTTTTTCGATCATCTCAAAATATTTGCCGGCAAATATCATACCATTTCCCTGTAACCTCCATTCGTATATTTCACCAAAAACCTCATCGCTGATTGAATCTTCATGGCTATTCCAAAAATGCCACTCTGCCTCATCCACTATCTTACATATTTCGCTGACTGTCAAAAAATGCTCTTTTATGATATCTTCCTTACGTTTAGGATAATTAATAAAAAACGGATGTTTCAGATTAAAAAACCAACCGCAAACAAAATTCGGTTCCAACAGATACTTTTTGCCGAACTTTTTAACTATGCTGCATTCAAATTCAAACAACCGCTCCGTCTCTTGCTTATCAAATCCAAGCTTTGATAAGCGTAAAGCATATTGTCTGCGATACTCATTTTTGTTTTCGGATAAATACAATGCCGCAAATTGTGAAGTCATCAGTTTGCTATATGAATTTTTGTTTTTGATACCATCTATAACATCATTAACTATATTTTTGACTTTCATACAAACCTCTCATATTCTCGCAAGCGATGCGTTTTTATATTCTTCGTCCTCGGTAACTTCTTTTATTACTTCTATAAACTCAGGGACAACTACTGTTTCATTTTCGTCTTTAAGCTCAATTTCCATAATCGCCTTATCGTCCCAAAACGGATAAACATCGATTTCAAAATATTGATTATTATATGTCAGACAATACCTTGTTTTGCGTATTTGCCTTTTGCTTGTATCCGCTTCCATAAGCAGTGAAAGGTATTCTTCCTTGCTCAATCTGCTCTCGGTTTCAACTCTTTTTATATCAGTTACTTTTCTCTTGGAGGTTCTGTAGTATATGTAGTTTCCGTTTTCTCCTCGTTGCCGCACTCGCACTTCCTCATTGTCTGTAGATTTGAGATATGTTTGTATGATTTCGACCTTGCGGCAAAGCGGATTTTTTTCAAGCCGCTTTATGTCAGGATAATTTATCAAAAATTTTCGTTCAATTTCAAACGGCTGCGGTTCTCCCAAAAATGCTGATATTTCACCGATTAACCGTTTCATTTTATCATCAAAATCCGTACTGTTATCTAAAAGTATTAAATGCGGATGCCCCGTCCATGCCGAAATCAGTTATTCGTCCATAGCTGCCGCTTCCTCTGCAGTTTCCGTTCGTGCCGATTTATTTGCAAGCGTATAAAATTCTTTTGCGCCCTTCGCAGCCGTCACAAGGTGGAAAACCGCGTCATATGTGTCTCGAAGCTCTATTTCATTGAGTTTAAGCTCGGATAGAATACAGCTGAACTCCAAAGCGTTCATATATGCCTTATTATCTATTACACCCCTGTCGCAAACTATAAGCACCTTTTCGGCATCAAAAAGCTTTTGCGCCGCCTCATAGAACACTTTTTCCTTTGCGATCTGCAATTTGATTTGGCAAAGCTGATAATCCGCATTTGTTTCAAGCGTCCACGGAGCAACACCTCCCCCGATAAGCTCGGTTGCCGTTTCTGGAATAAACAAAACCTTCCACCCCAACTCGGTAAAAGCATTTTGTATTCGGCTCATCGCCGTTGTTTTCCCTGCACACGGACCGCCTGTAACAACAATTTTTTCAATTCTCATCTTATGATCACCGCTTTTCTTTAATAATTCTTCTATCGGAAGCTTAAATATGACTGATAATTTTTTGATAGTGTCCGTTGCAGGCTTTGATTTTCCGCTCTCCCATTTTGACACCGCTTTATTTGTCAAGCCAACCATTTCTGCTAATTCCGATTGAGATAATTTTGCCTGTTTTCTTAAATTATACAGCCTGTTCCCAAACTCGAAATCATTCATATTTATTCCTCCCTTCAATATTATTATAGTTCATTTCAAAGTGATAATCAAATTTTCACTATCGAATTTCGGTAGATGTTTTCAATTATCTTTTCAATGCCTTTTTTAAAGCATGGTCGCTTACTTTTTTATTGTACCATAATCTTAATTTTGAACAGTTAAGCCGCATACTCCTGCACATTAATTCGTACACCAACAGGTTTGGGTGAAAATGCGGATTCTTCCATATCATTTTATCCGACCGGTTATAAAAACGCATTACTGCCGCCGCAATAGCTGCACTTCTTGATTCGCCGCTGTCGCAGCATATGTAAATATTATTTTTATCTGCATTTTCTTTTATTTTTTCCGAAATAACATCTGCCATATTTCGTGCAAACCGCCCGGTATGATGCTTATTGGTTGTGTCATCAAACAGCAACGTAATTGACGGACACCGCGGCCGCCTCACTTCATACGATGAACATAATACAGCAAACGAATCTAAGTCCTCAGCATTATCAAGCATATAAAACTCTTTTATCATCCCTATATGAATAGTTTTATCATTTACAGTATAATCAGTC
>CAKTDK010000236.1 GCA_934541205.1 uncultured Eubacteriales bacterium | reverse complement strand
GGCGGCGCTCGGGCTCGTTCCAGTTAAAGCCGCTACGCGGCTGTTAACCTCTGTTGCTATTGCACTCACTTTCAACAAGAAAACAAAAGAAAAGGGACACCTTTTGGTGTCCCTTTTCTTTTGGCGATGCCGAACCATAGAGATATTTGCGCCGTAGGCGCTCTCGCAAAAAGGCGGTAGCGATGTGAGCCGCCGTAAGCGCGTTTACAACCGAACAGGCAAGCCGAGCATGCCTTTTTGCGAAAGATAAAGAGCAAGGAGGCGGGCAAATATTTTTCTGCATAGAAAAAAGCAAAACAGAATTTTATAATTTTATACAGTTTTGCCTGATTTAAAATGATCCGAATAAATCATCATAAATTGCATTATGTATATCTTCGCGCATCTTACAAATGATGTTGTAATCATATCCCCGAAATCCACTCTTCATATTCAAAAATCTCGTGGCATTCGTCAAAATAATCACATACATATCATCTTCCCTATTAATAAAAAAACTTTGTCCGCTATGTCCGCAATGCCCAAAGCTTCCGGGAGAAAATAATTTTCCTGTCTGCTTATAGTTTTCATCAACAACAAGATATCCCAGACCTCTTCCTTCAGAAAATGCAGGCGTCAAATTTTGTTCTGCCAACTCAAATAATTCTTTTGAATACAATATGCTGTCTTTTTTCATCACTATATCAATAAATTTACTAATATCCCCAACACTTGATTGAGATGCACCGTTTCCGGCTACACCTTTAAGCGTATAAACATTTTCATCATCTACACGGTATTTCCCCATATACTTCCAACGATAACATATTGCCGCATTTGCTTCATCTTTACTTATATTAAATCGGCTTCTTTTGAGCATAAGCGGTTTTGTTAAATATTTTTCATATATCTTATCAAGGGAACAATCAAAAATTTTTTCCAAAATAAACCCAAGCAAGATATAGGCATTGCAGGAATATATATATGACGTTCCCGGTTTAAATGCCAATTCCGGTCGCAATACATGCCAAACTACAGCATCTCTTCCGCTGTCTGCAATTCTGTCGGGAATAGGCACTCTTATAATTCCTGAAGTATGAGTAAGCATTTGCTTTATTGTTATATTACTCTTATCCCAAGGAACATCTTCAAAAAAATCCGAAAGAGTGTCTTCAAGAGACAACAATCCCATATCTATTGCTTTCAGAATCAATGTTGATGTAACAAGGACCTTTCCCATGCTTGCTACATCAAAATATGTTTCCTCATTTACATTTTCTGATGAAATCAATTGCTTTTCTCCATTCTTATAAACCATTACTGCATATGAGTCCAGCTTATTATCTTCCTTCAGATTTTCCATAAATATCTTTGTGTTTCTTAATTGCATATCATCACCTCTTACAATAATATTATAACATTTTATGCATATAATCAACCGTATTTTTCCGATAAATAGCACAAAACGGTTGAATAAAGGTGAAATTTATGCTATAGTGTAAGTGAGGTGAAAACCATGTTTAAATTGCATAATACAGACTCAATGCACATTAAAAATATTTTCTCAGTAAGCGTAAATGAAAATGAAGTCGGTCGCAGACATTATAATTTCGGTGAAACAGAATTTTATCAGCTCGGAATTAAATTAAAAGGGAAAACCAAAATTTCATATAACAAAGAATATTTGGATTATTCAGATGAAACTGTTCTTTTTCTTCCTTGTGAAAAGCTTAAAAATATACCCTACAACAAGATATACTTAAAACCCGGTTACGGAATATGTATTTTTTTTACATCAGATAATCCACTACCTGACAAGCCGAAAATCTATGTTGCCGACCATAAGGAGATTAAGCAATCATTTCATAATATTTTAACTGCTTTTAAAAACGGTAAAATGCTAGAGGTAAAATCCATATTTTATCAAATATTATCGCTACTTGATGAAACCGAAGAAAACAAAGAGAGCCCTTCGTTACTTACGCCTGCGTTAAACTACATGAACAATCATATAAATAATCCATATATTGAAATCAATCATTTAGCAGACCTATGTGGAGTCTCAGTTGATTATTTTCGCCACAATTTTCATAAACATTTCGGAATATCTCCTAAAAAATACATTTCGGCATTAAAGATAAACTTAATTAAGGAACTGTTGTTAAACAGCAGCGAAACGATATGCGCGATAGCAAATAAATCTGGATATTATGATACTAATTATTTTACAAGATTTTTTAAAAAAGAAACAGGCTACACACCGTCACAATACAGAAAAAAATATAAAAAATTTTTATAACAACTTTATGGTTATTTATAAACTTTGCTATGGTTCAAAGCCATTACGAATCACCAATGTTTTTTATCCTCAAACGACTGATTGTTCATATCTGTTTTTGGGTGTCCTAAGTTCAAGTCTGGACAAAAACTTTTTGGCATCTATCTTTTTGTTCTGAAATAAATTTTTGAAAAAAGCCCACAAATCATTGAAAAAAGCGAACAATTTAGATAACATCTAAATTGTTCGCTTTTTGGGGCTCCCCATGTTGGACTTGAACCAACGACCGGTCAGAAACCCCGGGTCGCCCTGCTCGCTGCCGTTCGCATTGCTCCCGGTTTCTTCCGAATATTTTTGTTTTTCTAAGCCGCAAAAAGGTGGTAGCGGCAGCGAGCCAACG
>CAKTDK010000235.1 GCA_934541205.1 uncultured Eubacteriales bacterium | reverse complement strand
GTGATATACTTATTATATTGGCACTTAAAGTAAAACAGTGCCGATGATTTTACAAAAAATAAATTAGGAAGGGTACGGGAAAATGAAAAAGAAATCTTTATTATTTATTTTGGTATGCATAAGTATATTTGCTTTCGGAGCGATTAGTGTTTCGGCAGAAAAAGACGGCATATATACATATTCGGTATATGCCCGCAAGGCAACCATTACACGGTGTGACAGTTCTGCAGGCGGTGATATCATCATTCCCGATACACTGGGCGGGTACCCCGTAACACGTATTGGAACGCGGGCTTTTTCCGGTTGCAGCAGCCTTTCAAGCGTAACTATACCTAACAGCATAACTTCTATTGGCAATTATGCTTTTGAGAATTCACCAGCCTTTCAAGCATAACTATTCCCAACAGCGTAACTTTTATTGACGTTGGGACTTTTCTGAGATGCAGCAGCCTTTCAAGCATAACCATACCCGACAGCGTAACTTCCATTGGCTCTTTCGCTTTTGAGAAGTGCAGCAGCCTTACAAGCATCAACGTTGACGAAAACAACGAGAAGTATTGCAGTTTAAACGGGAATCTCTATAATAAAGATAAAACTGTACTCATTCAATATGCAATAGGAAAAGATGAGAATGAATTTGTTATTCCTGACAACGTAACTTCCATTGGTAACTCTGCTTTTTCTGGTTGCAGCAGCCTTTCAAGCGTAACTATACCTAACAGCATAACTTCTATTGGCAATTATGCTTTTGAGAATTGCACCAACCTTTCAAGCATAACTATTCCAAATAGCGTAACTTCCATTGGCAATTATACTTTTGAGAATTGCACCAGCCTTTCAAGCATAACTATTCCAAATAGCGTAACTTCCATTGGCTCGTGGGCTTTTTCCGGTTGCAGCAGCCTTACAGATGTTTTCTACAACGGGAATAAAGAAGATTGGAACAAAATAAAAAAAATTGGAGGCAGTAACTATCCCTTAGAAAAAGCGACTAAACATTTTTTCTATTATGTAACCTTAACCGATGAAAACGGGAATGAAATTACAACAAAAAAATGTGATGCAAATTCACTTCTTGATATTTCGGATATAGAAACAAAAACAGGTTATGCTATTCTTTTATATACCGACGAAGAGTGCCAAAATGAATTTGATTTATCAACTCCCATCAATCAAAACATGGTTCTTCACTTTAGGTATGGTTATATCATAACAGCTGAAGGTTTGCCGAATAAAATCAGAGTTACATATAACAGCACCTACAGCATTGATACGCAGGAGAAAGCAGGATTTAACTTCGTCGGTTACTTTACCGAAAGGGACGGGCGCGGCACACAGATAACCAACGAAAAGGGCGAAAGCTTATCGCCATACAATATTGCCGGAGATCTGACAGTTTATCCATACTTCGTATCGGTTTATATGAATAAAATCATATTGCAGGGTGACAGTTCCGCGATGCCGGGTAATACGTTTGTGCAAAAAGCAGTTTTTGCCGCCGATAAAGGAGCAGGATATTTAACCGCCACGATTAAGTATCCCAAGTTTTTAACCTTAACGGATATAAGAGGCATAGACTTTACCGAGGTTTCAAGGGATTCCGAAACCGCAGACAGCGAATACAAATATTTGAATATTACCTGTCTTTACGATTATGAGGGTAATTTCACGCCGACAAACACTAACATCACTCCGTTTGAAATCGAATTTGATATTACTGCCGCGCCGATAGGGAAATATGAAATAGCCCTCGAAAATGTTTTGTTGATAGGTGATGATAATTACAGCATTACCGATATAGTAAACAGTACGCTTGAAATCAAGCCAAAATTAGCGGAAAGTATCGAAATCGTCGGGGAATCCAAAATTGATAAAGCAACACAGTTTACCGCAGTTGTTTCACCCGATTATGCAACAGATAAATCGGTTGATTGGTCAATAGATGACGAGTCGGTTGCAACAATTACGCAAGACGGAATCGTAACCCCGATCAAGAACGGAACGGTTACTATAACGGCAACAGCAAAAGACGGCAGTAACGTAAGCGTCACAAAGATTATTAATGTAGTTGCTTATGCGAAAATCAGCGGGCTGAAATTCGAGCCGGGCGTTTGCCTTGCGGATTTTGATCCGGACGTCAGAAAATACACCGTTTATGTAAAGAATGACGCAGAGTCAATCACTTTAACTCCCACATTTTTGGGCGGAGGAGTTTTACGACCTAACGGCAGCGGTGTTTGGATATCCGGTCGTTCAAAGAGCTTTACACTTGCAGAAAGCGGAACCACGACCGTTACGTTGAGCAGAGAAAATGTGTCGGGAATGACTGACAGTGTTTATACCGTTGAAATAGTACGATTTGAAGGTACCAAAACAACGCTTTCAGAGAATGGAAAGATGTTTGACATCAAGCCGATAAATATTGCAGTCGGGAATACAGTGACGCTGGCATTGTATAACGGCGAGGAGCTTGTTGAAACGCATCACGAAAAATACACCGGCGCAAGCTTACCGTTCACAGCCGACAAGACATACACAAAAGCAAAGGTTATGGTCTGGGACGACCTCGGCAGTATGATTCCGGTATGCGATGTTGAGAATGTAATGCATGAATAAGCGATAAATGCAGTACTCAAGGGTACTGCATTTTCTTGAAGATGAGTATCAG
>CAKTDK010000234.1 GCA_934541205.1 uncultured Eubacteriales bacterium | reverse complement strand
ATTATTAAATGCATCGGCCGTTACAGCAATCGATCCGCTGAGTATTCCAACCGTAATTTTTGAAATGCAAAGCAATATATTGAAAAATATTCCGACTGCTCCGCACAATACGCCGTACGCAACGCGTACCTTTGGGTTTGCATAATCGTTATAATTTTTTATAAAACGTTTTGCCAGCAGATTTACCATAAAAATCTACCTCCGATATTTAAGGCTTCTAAATAAACTTTATTCTATCATATATATTCTCAAATGTCAATTTTGTGCTTATATAAAGCGTCTTTTACAAAAAATTCATATCTAAGAAATAATATACAAATATAATAAAACCCAGTAATGTAAAAGATAAGGTGATTAAATTGAATATTATTTTAATAGGAATGCCCGGATGCGGCAAAAGCACTCTCGGCCTGCAGCTTGCACAAGATTTATCTTATAATTTTATAGATGTTGATACGGTTATTGAAAAGAGAGAAAATAAGACACTGCAGGAAATTATAGATAACGACGGGCTTGATATCTTTAACAAAGCCGAGGAAAACGCCCTTCTTTCGCTTGATTGCGACAATACGATTATTTCAACCGGCGGCAGCGCGGTGTATTCCGAAAGCGGAATGAATCATATAAAGAAAAATGCGAAAACAATATATATTAATGTTTCTCTTCCGGAAATTAAAAAAAGACTTGTAAATCTCAGCACCAGAGGCATTGCCGGCGCTAAAGAAAAAACAATTGAGCAGTTGTTTGATGAAAGAAAACCTTTGTATGAAAAGTACGCCGACTTTATTATTAATTTTGACAATTCCGATGTGGCATTCAACACTCAAAAAATAATCTCATTTCTCGGCAAGTCTGTCTGATTTTTTAAATTACCTTAAAAACCGGTATTGATAGACTCTTATTTTTTGTATTAAATAGCGGATATTACAAACCGATTTCCCTATGAACAACTTGATTTTATGCCAAAATATACTTTTTTAATATAAATTAATTTTTAAGTTTTCATGTGCCGGTTTTAAAGTTCGCTTTTTACACCAATTGCATCATTAAAAAACGCACAGATTTTCTTCTGTGCGTTTTTTCTTAGTGATTTTTATCAATCAAAATCGGACAGTCCTTTACTCTTCTCAAGATTTTTTACGAAACTATCCGAAAATCATATTTTCTAATATACATAATTAAATGCAGACTTTTTTCTTTGTTTGCAGCATTCCAGAATTTGAATAGCGCCACCTTCTCATTTGATTGAACCGGACACCGTCATATTTCCGAATCGGCAGGTTTGTCAAACTAATCGCTTTTTGATTTCAATCTTGACCTTTTCTAAATCACTGCAAGTAAGTATCGGAATGAGATCATTGATTTCTTCAATACTCTTATTCCACCACTTAAATTGCAGCAAAAGTTCAATCATTTCACTGTCAAAACGTTTTTGAATCATTTTTGCCGGGTTTCCGACAACCTTTGAATACGGCTCAACATCACTGCCGACTATGCTGTTTGCACCGATGATAGCGCCGTCTCCAATGTGTACGCCTGGAAGAACAACCGCATTTTGTCCGATCCATACATCATTTCCGATAACGGTATCTCCTTTTAATGGCATATCAGACTTTGCAGGCGGTAACATTTTCCAACCCTCCAAAGTGTAGAACGGAAATGTTGAAACAGAGTTCATCTGATGGTTAGCTCCATTCATGATAAACTCAACGCCTGTGGCAATCTGACAAAACTTTCCGATAATAAGTTTGTCGCTGTTCCAATCATACAAATACGAAACATGACTTTCAAATTCAGAATCGGCAATATAAGTGAATTCACCAACAATAATATTAGGATTTGTAATTGTCGGTTTTACATAGATTTCTTTTTCATATCCTGTAATCGGATGAATTGTATTTGGATTCGGAAGTTTTCCGTCTTTCATTGCATTGCCTCGCATACATTTTTATTTGTCAGATTAATTATACCATATATCCGTAAAATATTCTACCCCTGACAAAACAAAATACTTTTGCCGTAACAACTAATACAAACACCGCACAAAAAACCGGCGGCAATTTGTTATCCGCATAATGCAGCCCGTTCGATTCAGATTTAATTGGTTTTTTGTGCGACAATCTATGCTATGGCATTCTTTGTAATTTATCAATTAAAACCGTAAAATATTTTTGTTATTTGAAATCTGTTGCAGACTGTTTTTCGATAGCAACTTTCAAATAATTCTACAAAAACAATCCGCATTTTTAAGATTACAAAAAAACACTGTCTGCCTGCGGATAATACTTAAGTGCGGATTCAGAATTTTTAAAGGTCCTATTCCGTTTCCATGATATTTTCCCTTTCCGTACAAATATTAACGCTAATTAATTCCGCGGGCTCTTCTGTTATTTGTTTATATGATATAAAATGCTTTTTGTCTTTTTACACCTGTAAATTAATAAGCCTACATATAATCTACCAATTGAGAAATAAGAATAAATATTTAAAACATGTATTTTATATTTAAGAATTATTGGGCGGATATTTAAAAAATATGCAAAAAAGAAATAAAAAAAGAAGCAAGGAAAAACTTGCTTCTTAAACAGTAAAAAGAATAAATGTCAGCAACGACCTATCTTATCGGACCGTCGCCAGTCAAATATTGTCGGCACATATGAGCTTAACTA
>CAKTDK010000233.1 GCA_934541205.1 uncultured Eubacteriales bacterium | reverse complement strand
GGTTAAACAGAAAGAAACGAATGTAGAACAACAAGAAACGCCGAAGGAGTACCCTGTAATTCATTGTCAACGTGTTACTCCAGGTAAAACTACAGAATCTATGGAAGACATTGAAGGTCTTGTAATTCAGCTTTCAGAAAACGGTGCACTTTCCCCTGAGCTGGTCCCTAAGTTCATCATGAATATGGATATTGCTAAACTTCCCAACGGAAGAACTACGATTGTATCAGCTAGATGCCGTAATAATTTCATCATCACTGAAACAATCTCCTCACCAAGTCCAGATACCTATGATGAGCAGGCAGCTGTTGAGATTTGTCGCAATAAAATTTATAGCAGATTGTGGGAAATGTTACAGTTCTTGTATGCAACTGCAATAGTAACAACCAATACTATTGTGTCTGAGTATACCACTGCACAGCAGATTCCTGAAGCTGTAACTAACGAAAGGACTGAAGAAAATGATGCTTGATCCGAGATCTTTCACTGAACTTACAAACTCTAACGTATCACAAGATAGATGGATTGATTTAGCAGTAGAGAAACTTATTGATCCAATGTTTTATACAAAATCAACCGCCTATAGTGATAATAGTGACCAATTTCATTCAATCCGAGAACTTGCTCGTCGTAATTTCCCTAAGGAGTACGAGGCTAACGAGTGGTATGCAATGGCACATATTGTAGGCATTCTAGTAGACAAGCATCATGTGGCACTAGCCAAGACACCAGACGTCTACGAAAATCGTGATCGCGCAGTAGATTGTGTCGTATACGAATTTTTTAGATTGCGCTTTATTCTACTGGGAAATGAACTCGAAAAGTCACATACCCTAGAGCAAATTCAAGAAAAATGTCATACGAGTACAATTAAATTAGGAGACCTACAAGGAGCAGTAGTACATGAATGTTCAAAATGCAACTGCAAAGGAAACAATAAGCAACTACCTTTTGATTACCTGGAGTATCAGGAATCAAAAAATCCGGGAGTTCACGCAAAGGTTCATCCATGAAAGAGTTCCCGATTACTTTATGTGGGTACCTGCTAGCGTATCAGGAAAATACCATCCCATGGATTCTCTTGGCGATGGTGGATTAGCAAGGCACTCCATGGCAGTAGCGAGCATAGCACAAGCCATTTGTGAACTAGAGTACTTGCAAGTCACCCCGATTGATAAGAGCTTTATTATTGCTGCGTGCTTGCTCCATGATACATTTAAACAAGGTAGAAATGAATCTGGCGCTACAGTTAGAAATCACCCAAACATTGCAGCTCAAGAAATATATAATTTCGGCAAAGAAATAGGTGATGAAAAAACTGGAAAAGCAATAGCTACACTCGTGGTATCCCATATGGGACAATGGGGGAATCAAAAACCAGGCTCTAGAGTGCAATTCATTGTACACCTTGCAGACTTCATCGCAAGTAGGCGTTGGATAACAATGGATTACACCAATGCTATTGAGAAAGCAAAGCGAGCAAAAGAAGCATTAGATCACAAATAAATAAAAGAGGTCAAGATTATGAGCGAACACGTTATTAATGGCGACCTAGATATGTTACTAGGGGAGGCTAAATACCTCCCCTGGTCTTCTTCTAGGGTAGATACAGCGTGCAGTTGTCTCTACAAGTTTTACAAGGTTTACATGGAAGGGTACAAGGAAGAGTCCTCCGCATTAACCCTTGGAAGCTTGACACACGAGATACTTGCAAAATCTATAACGGATGGGAGCCCATCCATATTAAAGTTGCAAAGCTGGCTACACCAATCATATGAACTCTATAGGGACAAGGATACTACCGGAGAAATCTATTCTGAGGTAGACGGATTTCTTCAGTATATAATGGAGTTTACAACTAAATGGAAAAACTTCTTATCACAAGAGGGAATTACCGAAGACCATGTAGAAGAGCCCTACGGATTAACCCAGAGATGCAGTAGAGCCCCATATATTCCCACAGAAGCTAATTCTACATACTTTCGCGGAATTGTAGACCTCTGGGCGTATGACCCCAATAAAGGCATACTTTACATTGTGGATCATAAAACAAATAAGTCAGCACTTTCAAAACAGCGAGTCAAAGAACATCCACAGTTAAATCTTTATACAATGATGCTAACAAGTATTTTTCAGTTGCCATGGAGAAAAGCTGTTGTGGGCTTAAACTTCATTCGTAAGGAAAAGGTTGTATGGAGCACTATATATCCTAAGGAAGCAGAAGAATTTCGAGATAAATATTGGAATACACTGAAATATTTAGAATATAAATTGTGGGAAGCAGAAAGTGATATGGTTTGGCCCGCGACACGGTCATTTAAATGTAACTGGTGTACATTTAAAAGTTCTTGCAATTCGTACTTGAATAAAGTATAATAGAATTGCAGACTAAAAAGAAAGGTTGTGAGCATATGTTAGTAGAAGCTTTTGAAACCGCTTTTCCAAACCATGATTTTGGATGGCGGCAAAGCGGATCAAGTGCTCTTGGATTTTGTCCCTTTCATAATGATAAACATCAGCGCTCGTTAAGTGTTTATCTCAATGATATGGGAGAGGAACGTTGGCATTGTTTTGCTGAGTCTATTGGAGGTGGACTCATCGAAATCATCAAACGTTCTGGAATACCTGAGACATCATCCACTGAGGGTGCAAACTATTGGTTGGTTCAACAT
>CAKTDK010000232.1 GCA_934541205.1 uncultured Eubacteriales bacterium | reverse complement strand
CCATATGCATCCTCCTATAAGTATTGGGTACTTATTAAACAATTCGGTATAGTCATGGATATCTCCCGGTCCGTTTCCCATAGCATGAGCGTATTCACAGAGGAAAAACGGCTTCTTGTTATCCGGATTTTCCGCATATTCTATAAGCTGCCCGGTTGAATAATACATCTGTGATACAACGTCAACATTTATGTTATCGCCCTTTCGCGAAGCATCTTCACAATGAATAAGCCGTGTATTATCCCTGGATTTTGTCCATTTTATCATATTTATATGGTTATCACCGTGTCCGCTTTCATTTCCCGTTGACCACATTATAATACAGGGATGGTTTTTATCCCTCTCAACCATCCTTTTCATTCTGCTTAAAAACTCTGTTTCAAATTCTTTTTGCGTACACGGCCATACGCCACTCTCCACATCATAACCGCAATTGCTTCTACCCATACGTGCACAAAATCCGTGACTTTCCAAATCAGTTTCATCAATAACGTATAACCCCAACCTATCGCACATATTCAAAAATTCCGGCGTTGGAGGATAATGCGATGTGCGAACAGTGTTTATATTCAGTTTTTTCATAAGCTTTAAATCGCGAAGAATCTCTTCATCGGTCATACAATATCCGTTCCTGGGACTTGTATCATGGTGATTCACACCTTTTAGTATAACAGGAACGCCATTTATAAGAAGCTCTCCTTGTTCACTTATGCCGATTTCTCGCAATCCCACATTAAAAGGAATATATTCTGTCTTCCCTTTTACTACAACTGTATACAAATTCGGTGCTTCAGCATTCCACAAATCGGGATTTTTTAAATCTGTAACCAATTCTCCGTCTTTATACACACTGTATTCAAAACCTCCGGCCTCAACCGTTATATTTTGGGTATCAACCTTGATATATACATCTTTAATATGGTTTTGTTCTCTTGAAAGCAGGTAAACGTCACGAAAGATCCCTGAATATCTGAAAAAATCCTGGTCTTCGAGATAACTGCCGACACACCATTTGAGAACCTTAACGACGAGTGTGTTTTCTCCCTTTTTCAAAAAGTCGGTAATATCAAACTCTGCCTGTAGGTGCGACCCCTGACTGAAGCCAACGTACTTTTCATTTATATATAGAAACATACATGAAGAAACACCTTCAAAAACAATATATGTTTTCCGTGCCTTCCAATAATCGTCGATATTAAATTTACGAAAATAAAGACCACATGGATTGTCATCAGGCACATATGGAATATCAATAGGATGAGGGTAATTGACATTTGTATAGCCCGGCTTTTCATATCCGAGTGTCTGCCAGCAGGATGGCACGTTTACTGTGTCAACAAAATTCACTGTACTTATACCGCCAACATCAATATCCTTCTTATAATAGGCAAAATTCCACTTTCCGTTTAACAGTCTGTAATATTTCGATGCTGTACGCTTTCCCTCAAGCGCTGTCTCAAGTGAATGATACGGTATATAGTATGCCCTCTGCGGCTGCCTGTTTTCAGAAGTCTTTTCCGGATTTTCATATATTCTCATAAAACGCTCCATTCTGCCGCTGTGCCTCGGCATATGTATTTAACTAATCTGTATCTCCTCCGGCATAGTATGTAAAAGGAGACTTTTGTATTCCAGCATTGCACCAAATACAAAAATTCACGATACCTATAACTATAAATTTGAGGTTGGCTGAATAACCCAACAACGAATAGATATAAAATTGCAGCATTATAAATTAGCTGTATTTTTTTAGGGATGCAATTTATCTACAATGATGTGTTGTCTTTTTACAGAATTTATATATTCTCAAAATCAAAGCATAATTCATTTTCCGCCGACGTAGCCGGCTGCAAAAATTTCAGCATACCATTTTTTCGCATAACACCCCGCCCGTCCGGAAGACAATTTCCCGGTTCAAGCCCTGTTACATACTCGTACTCGCCAAGCATTTTCCACTGTGTAAAGCAGTTCAGGCTTTCTTTGGAATATGTCATTGTCATTTTTACGCCTATCTCGGAATTTGTAAGAGATATATGCGGCTTTTTAGTAAATTCGTGATAGTAGCACTGTTCAACAAACCCCTTTTGTGGTTTTACAAGCTTGTTCCACGCCCCTAAATCTTTTTTTGCGTGCTCATTTCTCGGCGTTATTTTGCTTGAATTTATTTTCAATACAGCATTTTCGCAAAGCAGCGGATAGCCGAAATTACAATGATATAAAATCATATACGGCGCTTCCTCACTGCCGATATTTGATATTTTATCCTTTATTACAAGTCTGTCGCGGTTTACACCGCAGATATACGTCCTCTCAAGCATAAGCTTATGTGAAAACAACGATGCATCACGCACTTTTATCTTTACGGTTATATTTTCATCATCAATATCATACGAATACTTTTCACACGGCGTATGCGAAATCGTACCGTGAAGCGGCAGCTGCTCTCCGTTATCGCTGCACGGATTCCCCGCTGCGGTAAGCCCGCAGGTTGTAAGAAATCCCGCCGTAAACGATTTTAAAAAGCCTGTCCCCTCTTTATCGTAAAACTGTGGTGAAACCATACCGCACGGGGCGATATATGCCATTGACTTTGAGCTGAAAAATAAATACGGTATATCTCCGCCGCGGTCAAGCGAAACGGTAAATCTCAGCTTTGACGCATTGTATACCTCAAGCACAC
>CAKTDK010000231.1 GCA_934541205.1 uncultured Eubacteriales bacterium | reverse complement strand
GTATTGAATCAATATTTTTCCACCCAAAGCATTCCATGAGGATAGCATCTGTAATGCCATCCTCCGGGTGCTTTATCTGATGCTCTATATACTCCATAACTTTAGTACTTCTTCCGCTGTGAGTGCGTATTTTATCAGAATTAAGACCTGCCCTCTTAGCACATCGTTTTAATATTTTCAGATAATTTCTGTATGCAAGAGGTTGACCGAAATCAGAGCCTTTCTTGATGTTTATAAATAGATTCTGATTTATTACACCGCTTTCATTTTCGGCAACCGAGCGTTCCTCTAAAATATATCTGTCTATAATATCACATGTCTTCTGCGGCAACGCTACCATCCTCAATGTATTATTTTCCGTTGAATAAGCTGGCAATTTACCTTTTGAGCGCATTGGTTGTATAAGTCTTCTCAAAGAATCATAGTTTTCAAGCTCCATGCTGAGAACTTCATCAATACGAAATCCCTCCAATGTAAGTCTGAATACGGCTTCATCCCTTAGACTCTTAAAGCTTTTGCAAAGACTTTCTTTTTCATCATCAGAGTACCATTTAATAAATTCTCTTTTCGGCTTTAATAGCGGTATCCTCTTATCAACAAGATACTTATAATCCTGAGAATATATCTGCCCATAAAAGAAAGATTTTTTCACATAGTGCCTGTCTGTCTTTATTTCAAATTCCATGTTTGATTCATAATTATTATCGAGCCATTTATAGAATTCTGTTACAGCAACAATATATCCATTAAGCGTACTGTATGTAATTTGCGGTTCCGAATGAATTACATTATCATCTGTTCTGCTACCATAAATCACATAATTTATAAACCTCTTTACTGTGTTATTGTCAGCCTCTGCATACTCAATACCGATAGAATTTAAGTAGTTTAAATAAAAGACGAGTCTCCCGCCATACTCTCTGCCCGTACTTGTTTTTCTAATGCATTTGCATACAACCCATTGCGACAGTTTTTCTTCGTGCATTCCGTTATCAAATATTGCATATCTGACAATGTTGTTTTCCATTATTTTTTCAAGAGAAAATCTCTTTTTTGCCCTTGACATGGTAATCACCTCTTTGAATTAATATAATAGTATTATACCATATCAAGGGCATCAAAAAAACCATATCAGCCGGAATAGTTAAACATACCCTCTATCTTTTCTTTAAGAGATGGGAGTACTTTTCTTCCCTTTCCATTAACACGATTAAAATTTTTCATTATATGTTCACTCCTTCCAATTTCTATTTCCTATTACCTTTGTTCACAAAAAATCACCCATAATGTATTTGTACATTTGGGTGAACTCGGTCTGATTTCTCAATGAAATTCCTCCTCTCTATTTGATTTTGAGTATAAAAAAAACACGACCAAGTTATATTAACTCAATCGTGTAGTTTTTCATTATTCATTTGTTTCATCAAGCATTTTAATCGAAGACAAATCAATTTTTTCAACAGCCTTTAATTGTTTAACTGCCAAATATCTCAATTTTTCCAATCGTTCTGCCTGAGTGACTTTTTGCTCTATTAATATTGCGTTGTAATTTTCAATATTTGACAATACAAGCAATTGATTAAGCGTAGCATAGTCCCTGATATTGCCTTGTTTTTCGGGATTTTTATCTCTCCATTCCCTTGCCGTTGATCCGAACAAAGCAACATTAAGCAAATCAGCCTCACTTGCATATGTCATTGTTTTTTGAATTGGAGTAAGCTCTGGTGGAATTAGATTTTCTTTAATAGCATCTGTATGTATTTTATAATTAAGTTTAGACAGCTCTCTGTTAAGATTCCATCCCAATGCCATTTTGCTGTTTTCATCAGACTTTAATCGTTTGTAATCTTTAATGATATACAGCTTAAATTCTGCCGAAATCCACGATGCAAATTCAAATGCTATATCTGAGTGTGCATATGTTCCGCCGTATCGTCCGGACTTTGAAACAATTCCTATTGCATTAACAGTACTTATCCATTTTGTCGGTGAAAGAGTAAATGCATTGAGACCGGCTTGCATTCTAAACCCCTCGAATTCGAGGGGTTTAAAATCCGGGTTATGTAATGTTTCCCATAATCCCAGGAATTCAACCGTATCTCTGTTTCGCATCCAGTTTTGAATAACCGCCGTTGGATCATCACTTTTGTACCGTGAACTATCGGTAAGTGATATGTACTCGTTTTTGAAATCCTCTGTCTATATTCCAATTTGATATCCTTTAGCATTTATAACATCATTAATCTTACTACCCATTTGTCAACTCCCCTAAAACAACATTTTACGGCTAATCGATTTTCTACATAAAGTTCAACATTTCCCTTAAGACTTGTGCCGCATTAGAAGCTGCTTGTTTATGCCATTTATCATTGCCTGGTTTATTTGTTGTATCGTCAGATATACCGCGGATTATCATTAAGTTACTGCATACATCATCACTACTTTCCAAATCACTAATATATGCGCTATATAGTGCTCCTGCCGATTCAGTATCAATGCCTGTAGATTTTCTATCAACATTCTTTGCATCTGATTTCATTTGTGCATTTTTCTCCGATATTATATGTCCATTTGAAGACACTGGATCATCATCACATTTAAAAGTTTCCTTTGTGTAATTGTTTTTTGCAATAAATCTCCTTCCTGTATTTTCAACGAAGAAGTCATTTATAACATTTACAACATTAGCCTTTAATGGAACTGCATTTGCT
>CAKTDK010000230.1 GCA_934541205.1 uncultured Eubacteriales bacterium | reverse complement strand
GAATTGGTAGACGTAGTGGACTCAAAATCCACCGCTGGCGACAGCGTACCGGTTCGAGTCCGGTCACCGGCACCAAACCAATATAATCCGAACCAATTCTTCCATGTGGGAGATGGGTTCGGATTATTTGTTTTCTTTGGAAAGTTTGAAGAAACCTATTTCCGAAACGGTGTTATCAAGCGACCGGAATCAAAGCCCAGAGGCCCAAGAAAAAAGAAACAGCTTTAGGAGGACACTGTTATGGATAAGAAAGTTATTTCCTGTGCGTTCAATATCGACACCGCCTGTGTTGAGATTAAATACGCCGATGGAAGTATGATCTCCATCGATTGCACTTTGGTGGATGCCGAGGTTGCCCGGAATATGTTTGAGAGTAGTGAGTTGGAGTGGCTGGTTTATAATGCGCCTGTAGACTATGTAAACCTGCTGCTCTACGGGGATGTACGGGAGTATTTGAAAAATGTGACGGAGTACCATCCCTTTGAGAACTGATATCATATTCCAGAGGGACACGGAGGGAACGACGGACAGAACTTGGGGATTCACGCATTTAGAAGGCCATTTTTGAGCATCCGAAGGTAATTGTATTCCCTGATTGAAAAAGCGCCCAAGAAGCCTTGCTATCAGCCGGTTTTTTCCCCTTAAATGCGTGAGTGGAGGTGCCTGCTGCATGAGAAAAGGTGCCGCCAAGCTGGCGGCACCCTGTGCAATTGCTTACTTGCTTTTCCCTACCTTTCCTTCCGTCTGTCCCGCTTCACGCTGAGCCAACCACTCCCGGAACTCCCGCTGACCTTCTTCGCTTTCATAGTAGGCGAGGATATCTGGCAGAATACACCGGGCGATATGTTCGATTTCGTGCTGCGGAATACCGGAATTGTTTATGAGCTTCTTCTTGCGGCCCAAGCTGGATGTTCCCTCCGGTTCGATATGAAATTTTTTAGGTGCTGTTGTGGATGTGCGGGCGATCTTTGCTGACGGCATGGCTCCCTTCTTTAGAAACGGAAAATGCAGGCGCTTGTCAAGCCATGGGCTTGATTGCGTCTGCATTTTGCTTTCCTGTATTATATCACATTGGGAGAGGGTGTCAATAGCTTGGGAAGGGGGTTGCGGTGTCGACATTTTGGGTCAAACAGTCATTGCACTGCAGTAACTTTTTGAGACCTGAATGTGGAGACTGAAGGCATGATAGAGGCACCGCAGTTGACTTTCGATAAAGAATAAGTTATGATATAGCTAGTATTATAAATTATTCCGGAGAATAAAAAGAGAAAAGCGGTGATACGCGGTGGCGAACACACTGATTCCAGGTAGATTAGAAGCACAATTTGAAAAAACGGCTAAGAAAAAGGCCAAGATAATGAGAGAAGAGGACAAACTCTATGCAAAATTTGATAACTGTTGTAGTGATCAAATGATACGTGAAGCTTTCGAGAGTATTTCCAAAATGGGAAAGCCAAAGCATCAAAAGCAAGCTGAAGAACTCAAGCAAAAATATGACGATGGATCTTTTGGGTTTAGTGACGCGTTTGCTTTGAATAATCTCTATAAGACTGTTGGAAAAAATGCGACAAATAAGGAGAATGATGATGACTAATGCGTTATATTATCTCCGAACAAAGAAGGCAGACGGATTGTGCAAAAAAGTTGCTTTTCAATATGGACTTGAATTAGATTATAAAGATGCAAAGAAACAGATTTTTTCCAACGAAGATTTACAAATTTCAGTTGCTTCTAAGTATATCATGTTGTATATATTTAACCATGAAAATACAGACTTGGTAAAAGAACTAAAAGAGATATTTAGAGAAAGTTGATAATATTATGAAAAAACCACGGTTGGCATTGTTGCTTGCATTTGCATTTTTAGTTGCTGTTAGAATAATATTTGCTGATCATGACAATCTTGATACAATAGTAGCAATGATAAACTTAGTTGCTCTATATATCGTTGTTTTTGATATTGCGGAAAGAATCAAAGATACGATTATTATGAAAATAGCAGACACATGCGGATCACAATCAATTGCAAATAGAGAAATACGTAAATTTTCGAAATTGTTTTATATAGCAGTTATTATAATCAATTTATTATTTATAGTTTTATACTTCATTTTCCTGTGTTCGAGCACAGCAAATGATGTTCTTGCAATAATCGCTTTAGGTCTGTCAGTGTTAGATGAAGAATCGGTTGCTGTTGGTAGTATGTTGTATAAAGTATGAGGTGACAAATTATGAAAAAGGAAAGTGTAAAAAAACTGATTGACTCATTTTTTGAGGAAATAGAGTGGAAGTATAAATATGATGAAGAAAAGTCTAGTTATGCCTTTGGTGTTGACATGGGCAATGTGATTGGTAATTTGAAGTTTGTGTTGATTTTGCGTGAACATCATTACAAAGTTTATGCTATATTAAATAGTAAAGTTGAGCCAGATCATATTATCAAGGTTGCCGAATATTTACATAGAGCGAATTACGGTATGAACAATGGCAATTTTGAAATTGACTATCGAGATGGAGAGGTACGGTACAAAACATATATTGATTTTCAAGGTGTAGAACTAAGTAAAGGTTTTATCGAAGAAAGTATATTTGTTCCTTTGATTATGTTTGAGCGTTATGGAAAGAACTTAATTAAACTAATGCTTGGTGATGGTATCCCTGAGGATCTAATTAAGGATTCTGAAAAAGAAGATGATGATTAAGTAAGAGAAAGGACCGACCGCAGCCCTGTAG
>CAKTDK010000229.1 GCA_934541205.1 uncultured Eubacteriales bacterium | reverse complement strand
TCAATTCCTCTGAAAAATATAAAGATTTTAAACAGTTGCCGCAATGTCCTCTAAGGCTGAAATTTCCGTTTTTTTCAGATAAACGGCTGCTGAGCCAAGTAACAGGACAAGAAAGTATAAATCCGGCTATTATGCAAAATAATACAGTCACAGCTATTCTCTCCATTTAAATAATATGTATATATTATATATAAAATCCGTAAAGGTTTCAACAGGTTTTATTAACATGAAATTATTTATTGACTTTATAACGACTGTAATGTATATTTTATAATATATAAAATACAAAAAAGAGGAATAAAAATGAAAAGACTGACAGCATTTTTTTTAATACTTTGTACTTTATTTACAGTAGGTTGTAATATAAAAAGAAACGAGCCTTATTATTCTGCTTCACCGTACATTTTTAAAGATATATATGAATTTATAACCCCTGATTTTGCCGAAAATAATATTATTTTATGCGAAGTTTCTGATATCGGAGAAAAAAGAAAAATAAATGACTATGAAAAATTTGACAAAGGGCTGGAATATTATTATCCCATAAAAATAAAAGTATTAAAAAGCTATTACGGAAATTTAAAAGCAGGAGATATAATATATATCTATTCAAATGGAAATAATTCATCGGAAGAATACTACGATTTAAAAAAAGGCTTTAAAGGTATTATCAATACCTTTATTGTCCCGGACGATATAAGAAAAGAATTTTTAAGCGGTGAAGTTGTGTATAACTATTACGGTAATAAAAATTATGTGCTTGAAATTGATAAAAATAACAATATAAAAAATAAAAACGACTTTACGGAAAAAGATTTTTACTACGGTTTAAATAACCTTTCGGATGCGGAAAAATTTCTGACTTCGGCTATAGAAACTAATGAAACATCTGCGGAAAATCAAGTTTCTCCAGAACATAACGTTTCAGAAGAAACAGGAGAAAATATTTCGACCTCAGAAATTAATCCTACGGCCGAACAAAATTAAAATTATATCTTTACAGCAAATGCTCAAACAAATAATTTTTACACATAAATATAAAATTATGGTACGAAAAACTACTTTAGCAAAAAACAAAAAGATTCTTCGCCTAACGGCTCAGAATGACAGATTTTCAACTGTTTTGTCATTCTAAAGGGTTTTATGCCCCGAAGAATCTTCTCTTTTTTGTACAATGTTTTTTGCTACTTGAAATTAGTTTTGCTACAGCCTCGTTATTGTTTTGATATGACTGATATTATTTTTTGAAAATGAAAACTTTCTAATATAAGGCAGGGTAATCCTCACACCAAACATTTTTGATAAAATGTAAAAATTTTTATTGATTCAGTTTAGATTTCAGTTCATCAATATGATTATTTATTCTGTCGATATTATGATCAAGTCCTTCTATACGGCAGCTTTTTTTCCATAAAAATTCAAATTCATCCCTTAATGAAGTCATTTCTTTTATAAGTTTTTTATAAAGATTTGTAAAATCTTCTTTACTGTCTTTGTTTTCAATAGTTTTAGTATACTCCATTACATAATATACCCGTTTTGCCGCAAAAGAAAGATACTGTATATTGTCACCGTTTTTTATTATATCCTTTTTACATTCATCCAAAAGCCTGAAATAATTATCCGCGCATTCCAAAGCCTTTGGTCTAAGAAGCGACATTTTGCTTACATCTCCTTTTACATCAGGGGTTGTAATAAATAAAGGATTTTTTTCTTTATCTGACCATAGTGAATAATACATCAAATTTCCAAATGAATTTTCAGCTTTTCCGAGATGATATATTGCTTCACCCATCTTGGAAGTTCCGAAAAACTGTTTTCCGAAAGCATTTGCAAGGTCAATTTCGTCTATGGGATTTCTTGCATTCCAGGAATATTCGCTTTGCATAGCGTAAGAATAATAACTGTATTCTCTGAAATTTTCTCCGCCTTCATCACACCATGAAGAAGCAAAAGTACCTGTACACCCCTTTTCAATTCCCTCTTTATTCAGCTCAACTATATTTTTTCTTGCCATAACATGATTCGGAAATATCATTTTCCAGTTCCAAATTCCGGGACTTACAACTTCCGTAAAACCTTTTTCAATAATAATAGGCATATATGTATAAAGATTATCCCACCATTCAAGCCCTTCGTTAGGACCGTAAAAGGTATAGTTTACAAGTACTATGTCCTTATCCATTAAATCGAGAGCTTCCGGATAATCAATAGCAAGCGTTCCGTATATCCAAAGCTTTTTGCCCAGATTTTTGGCAATTTTATTAAGTCCGTTATAATAATCGGAATAAAGTTTCGCATATCCTATTTTTTCAACTGCTTCACGGCTTTTTCCAGTTCCTATATCGTTTGTTTCGTCAAGGCCTGCAAAAATAACAGTACTTGGAAATATTTCGGCAAGCTCTTTATAAAATCTTTCCATAAGCCTTAAAGTTCTGGAATCGGTAGGCGCAAAAGAAAAAGAGCCCGCGCCTTCGCACATATCTATATATTCTGGAAGCTTCACTATTCTGTCCTGATGTCCCAGACTTTCAAAAAGAGGTATTATCTCTATCTCATAATTTCTTGCATAAGAAACAAGCTCATGTATTTCCTCTTTTGTAAAAGCTCCTCTGCCAATACCTATCCGAGGATTTTCATCAAAGCATATCATATCTTCAATATAGAGAAAATATGCGTTTATTTTCATCATGGCAAGATTTCTTATTATCTTTTTAAAATTATCCATAGTGG
>CAKTDK010000228.1 GCA_934541205.1 uncultured Eubacteriales bacterium | reverse complement strand
AAAGTAATCTGTGTATATGTAGAAGGATTAGAAGAAGAACCAACTTCTGAGCCTACAAAAGAACCAACGAAGGAACCTACAGGTGAAGAACCAACTTCAGAACCAACCAAAGAAGAACCTTATATATCAGCAACAATTACTCATGACGGAGATTTTAAAATTCTTCAGATAGCTGATGCACATTTCCAGAACAAAACTGGTTCACCTTCTTCACTTGACGGAAGAATGATGAGCGCTATCAAATTGGCAGTTGAAACAGAGAACCCTGATTTATTAGTATTTTCAGGAGATTTTATTCAGATTTACAATAAAAATTCTGGAGGTCTTTACGGAGAAGAACAGGACAGAATTCTTGATATTTTTGACGAACTTGACACTCTTGGTGTAAAATGGACATTTTCCTTTGGCCAGGCTGATTTTGAAAAGAGAGTCAGCATGGACTTTATGGTAAAAAGAGCAGCAAAATATGACAATTGTATTATGAATCCTATACAAGATGAAAATCTTCCGGGATATGCAAATCAATTTATTGTTGTGAAAAATTCTCAAGGCAAGATTACAAATGTTATAAGTCTATTTGATACTGATACAAACGGAATTAACGAAGCTCAGGTAAATTGGTATAAAAGAAATCTTTCCGGCGTTGTAACGGAAGATATGGCTACAAACGAAATTGAAAGCGTTGTAATTGCTCATAAGCCTATACCTCAGCTTGTTGATTTAAGATATTCTGAAGTGGTTTACGGAGAGAATACAAGCACTATTCAAACCGGTAAGGAAGCCGGAATGTTTGACGCAGCGTCCGAATTTCCGAGAGTAAAAACTATTATGAGTTTCGGACAAAATCACGGCAATGGCTTTTACGGAGATTATAAAGGAATTACTTTAGCTGTAACAAAAGCTATGGGTGTAGATACGGCTTTTGGTGTAACTTCAGGCAATAATTTCTACAGAACAATTAATCTTAATGAAGACAGAACTATTACAACTGCTCAATATGAGCGTTTAGTAGAAAACGGAGTAGCTTCTTATATAAAATCAGTTGAAGATCCGTTAGTTTACAGAATTGAAAGTAAATTCCCTCAAAAATTCGGTGAAGACGGTAAATTCAGAATTGCGCAGTTCTCAGATTTTCATATCGGCGACGGCGGAACAGGCGGAGCAAAAGAAGTTGTTGAAACTGTTGTAAGCAATGAAAATCCTGATTTTATCGTAATTTCCGGTGATGGATTTAACGGCGGTATGCAGGGACTTCGTCATATGATTAATTTGATGGATGAGCAGAAAATACCTTGGACATATATTTTCGGTAATCACGATTACGACGGAAGCAATTCCGCAGTTAAAATGTATAATACAATTCTTGCAGAATCCGAGTATTTTGCAGGTACAAACTGCGGACTTGACAACAACGGAAATGTTTATGTTGAAGATACGGATTTAAAAGCTGGAAATCATGTTATAAATATTAAAAACGGTGAAGAAACTCCGTGGAAAATATTTATGATAGATAACGGTGCTTATGCTGCAAATCCGTTTACTACAAAACAGAAAAATTGGTTTAAAATCGAAATGGCTAAAGATCCTCAGGCTTCAGCACTTGTATTTTTCCATATACCGTTAACAGAATACTCTTATGTACAGCCGGATTTAATTGATCAAAACGTTAAAACTTCATTAGGAGTTTCAGGTGATTACGGCGGAGCAAGAAACGATGGATATCCTGATACTATTAACCCAAGAGCAGACGGCACAGGTATGTTCCAGGCGTTTGTGGACAGCGGAAGAGTAAAGGGAATATTTGTAGGTCATGACCATTTGGATGATTTCATTGGTATATATAAAGGAATTTATCTTGGTTTTGCAAGAACAAGCGATAACGCAAACGGTTATAATAATCCTTCCATAACAGGATCATCTGTTTACTTTGCAAGCGACAGACCGTTTAATTATGCACTTGCACCTGGTGCTCGTATAATTGACCTTGATACCTCAAAACCCGCAGAATTTACAACATATCTTTCAATGATAAGAGAACCTGAAGAATATAGGCCTGGCAGAGCTGAAAAACATTATCGTCCTGATAAAGCCGATAACAGCGGAGAAAATCTAATGGATAATATTTGTAATTATGTTAAACATTCAGATAATCATTATACAGTTGAACAGGACCTTTCTTTAGTAAAATAATTATAATTCTACCCTCATCGAAAAATCGATGAGGGTAGTTGTATTAAAAGATAAAAAATGGCTGGTTATATTGAGAAGGTTTTAGGTTCAATGAAAAAATTATAGATAAATAGCTTGATTTGAACAAAAACATTGAAATAAGAAAGATATTAAGGGAAAATGTCAAGAGAAAGGACTTCCGTAAATATTTTGAAAATGTTTTTAATATGAATTATAAGATTATGGCTGAAATTTTATAAAAATATGCAACAATATGGGGAGATCGTTTCAATATGTGGTTTTACCTTTTTGATTATTATACTTTTTCAATAAAATCAAGAAATAATTTTGTACAATATATACAAAATAATGTATGGAAATTTGGCGTAAAAGTTTAGTGAAATCCTTTGTAAAGTTTTGTTAAAAGTGATATAATGACTTTGTAAAATTATTATAAAATTTAAAGGAGAAGTATATATGAGAAAGATACTTGCGATGATACTTGCTGTAGCAATGATATTTACTATGGTATCAACGACAGCATTAGTATCAGCAAAAGAATCATC
>CAKTDK010000227.1 GCA_934541205.1 uncultured Eubacteriales bacterium | reverse complement strand
GAGTTTATTTGCATAACCGCCTGTGCAGTAGTCGCAGAGCCGGAGAAGAAATCAAGAATATATCCGTCCTCTACATCCGCAAGATAAACTATATGCTTAATAAGTGCAGAACTCTTTGGAAAAGGAAACAACTGATTACTGAATCCTAAATTCTTAAATTCAAGCATAGCGTTATCAGAGTTAAACTCTTTTCTATCCCAACTTGTGTGTTCTTTTACTGTACGAACATCGCCATTCTTATCAATATAGTCTTTTTCATAAACAGTATATTTATCTTCGTTTTTATATTTTGGCATAATTCGAGCAACAAGAAAACTCAAATTATTTACAGCCGTTGAATATCCCCATCTCCATCTACCTTCTGAGCCATCCGGTTTAATAGGGAAAATTTCAACATACCCTTTTTCGGCAAGAGAAAGGTCTGCTTTTTCGAGCACCTGCAGGTCATTTGTTTTCGGATTGAAATAGAAAGGATACCACATTAGTGGTCTATCTTCACGTCTATCACCACTGCCAGTTTTACGAAGGTCTGTCTCTCTATATTTTCGTCCATCTTCATCCGCCTTGTTATATCTATCGGTTACTTTGTCTTCTGCAAGAAGCGGTTTACATTCCCATAAAGCACTCTTGCTGTAAACAAGGATAAACTCTGTTGATTTCATAAAGTTTGTACTATCTTGCTTACCAGAGGTTTTTCTAACATATGAAATTGTAGCTTGATGATTTGATTCACCAAAAACCTCATCACATATCTTTTTTAGATTATCGACTTCATTATCATCAATCGAAATAAAGAGAACGCCATTTTCACAAAGCAAATCCTTGGAAATTTTCAGCCGAGGGTAAATCATATTAAGCCAGTCTGTATGGTATCGACCATTAGCTTCTGTGTTTTGTACGAGACGATTACCATCTATATCAAATTGAAAACTATTTGCAAGGTATTGCTCGGCACTTTGGGCAAAATCATCCTCATACACAAAGTCATTTCCCGTATTATACGGCGGGTCTATGTAAATCAGCTTAATTTTGCCGAGGTAGGTTTCCTGCAGGAGCTTCAACACTTCCAGATTATCGCCCTCGATATAGAGGTTTTCGGTGGTGTCAAAGTCCACGCTTTCCTCACGGCAGGGACGCAGCGTTTTGGAAATGGGAGCGTTCGCCAGCAGGACAGACTTTTTCTTGTCCGGCCAGGTGAACTGATAGCGTTCCTCTTTTCCGTCAACAACCTTTGTGTTGATTTCCTGCATCAGCACATCCTTGTCAATGGCACGAACGACCTCTCCGTTCTCGTCAATCGTCTCCGTAACGGCGTTCGGGAACATCTCCGCCAATTTCTTAAAATTTTCATCCGTCTTGTTTGCAGTGTGCATTTTTAGTTTATCAGTCATTTTTGTTTTCCTCCCGGGCTAATCTAATATTTCTTACCAACTGTCTTTTTAGATTAGTTATATTAACATTCCCATTTTTTGGTTGTTTCAACTGTTTTTCACTGCATAGGTCAATGAAGTTATAATTGACACCGTATGTTGCTATTATTTTGCTATCTAAAAATTTTATGTTGCTTTTATGGCAATTAAAGATGGTATAATTCGTGCCATAATTGGCAGCGCCCCAATATTTTATGCCATCATATCCCGCTTTTCGTATATAATCAGAAATATACTGTGTAATATAGTAACTGGAATTGTTTTTATGTATCCTTGAAAAAACACTGAATATTTCGTTCATTATTTGATGTGGGTAAACCTTATATTTTTTGATAAAATCTGGTTTGGAGTAATCATCAACTTTGTCATAAAAGTTAATAAGTTTTAAATCTTTAACCACTTCAAATTTTGATAGAGAAATCAACCCCCTAATTGTTGGATTTATTTCTGCACAAGCCGTATATTCCTCGCCGGCTAAATATAAATAGGATGTTCCGGCGATGTTATTTCTACCATCATTGGAAACAGAAAGCGGAGGTTCTTTTGATGCGTAATAATTATAACCTTTACATCGAAATACATTTTGGTCATCGTAATAAGCATTTAAACCGCATTTTGCATCTTTATATGCCGTATTTGTGTTGATTTGTCTCGCTCTGTATAATGTCGTTTTGTGGGGCAAAATATACTGCAATTCGCTATTTCTTTGGTCCATAATATAATCTAGCAATTCAATAACGGCGTTTTTTTCTATTGTTTCATTGTCTTTGGATTTTAGTGCCTCATAAAATTCTTGAATAGTTTTGTGCGTTTCGTAAGTTAGCATAATATCAACTCTTCCTTTAATTCCTTAATTTTCTGCACCAATTCAAATTTTTTCTTTGGTTGCTTTTCAGCCCGTGCCTGTTTCTCAAGCCGAGCGATTTCTTTTTGGAGTTTAGCTTGTTTTTCGTGCAGTTCTATATTCTCGTCAATAGATAACTCCTCATTCCACACTCCTAACTCCAAACTTCTGATAATGTTTTCCCACACCTTATCAAGGTTTAAGCCTTGAAGTTCCACACGTTGTTCTTCGGTCGGTTTCCAGCCTGTTTGCAATACTTTTAAGCGGTAGACTGCAAGTTTGCTTTCGCCGTTATACTCCAACACAAAGAGAATGTTTTGCGGAATAAGTTTTGAAAGCATTGCGATTATCTTCTCATCAAAATCTTTTCTTTTTAATGTTACAAGCAAAACAAAAAAACTTTTTACTTCATCTCCGGCAGGGATATTAACTTTATTCGGCGCTATTTCATTTACTATTGTAATTCTTGAAATATC
>CAKTDK010000226.1 GCA_934541205.1 uncultured Eubacteriales bacterium | reverse complement strand
CTTGCAAAATCCGTTACAGTTGAATAAAAATTAACCTGCATGAATAATTCATGCAGGTTAATTTTATAAAACAAATTCAAGCTGACAATCAAAAGGCTCTTTTTCAATGTGTTCTTTATTATATTCTATTGCCTCTACACAACCCATTTTCTTATAAAAAGCCTGAGTTTCTACCGCTGAATGTGAGGAAATATAAAGTTTTTCTCCTCCCATCATCCTTGCCCAGCCTGCTGATATATTAAAAAGCTCTTTTCCTATTCCCAGACCTCTCATATCTTCAGATACATGAATACTTGTCAAATCCAAGTATTTATACTTTTCACCGAAAATTTTGCTCTCTACAGACGAAAAACCTTTTAAAATATTATCACAAAAAGCACCGAAAACAACCCCTCCGGTATTAATTGTATTTTTTAAGCATTCAATTAAAAATGCATAATCTTGATCACTCCAGTCATCAATAAAAGGATCGTCTTTTATTATCCATTTATCTTCAACCTTTCGAAAACATTCTTTAACCACCTGACGCCGTATAAAATTACTGAAAAGTTTTATATCAATTTCTTCTATATTCAATTTTCGAAATTTTATCTCCATATTATTTCTCCGACAGCTGTTTTTTTACCTTTAAGGCAACCCATCCATTTTCAGTAATTCTTTTTTCTATTTTAAAATTCTTTTTATTTAAAGCTTCTGTAACGTCATCTTCTCTTGTATCTATAATTCCTGATAATATAAGAGACGTATTATTATCCATGTATTTTTTTATACCGTCAAGCATAGCAATTATAACATCAGCTACAATATTTGCAAAAATAACATTATAAGTTTTTATAGGTATTTTTTCTTCAAGTAAATTTTTTCTTTCAACAATAAATTTATCACCGACATTATTATATAAAGCATTCTCCTTGGCAATCTTTATAGAATTTTCATCTATATCCAAACCATAAGCTTTTTTTGCTCCATATTTTAAAGAACTTATCGAAAGTATTCCGCTTCCGGTACCTATATCCAATACAACGTCATCTTTTTTTACACATTCCTGCAGCATTTTCAAACAAAGTCTTGTTGTTTCATGCGTTCCAGTTCCAAAAGCCATTCCTGGGTCCATTTTTACTATTATTTTATTTTCCTTGTTTTCGTATTCTTCCCACAATGGTACTACCGCAATCTTATCAACTTCTATAACCTTATAATATTTTTTCCAGTTATTTGCCCAATCCTCTTCATTAAGATGATTTACTGTAATTTTAAGACTTCCAAAATTCATATCGGTCTGAAAATGTTTTAATCTTTTCATTTCCTCTTTTATCATTGACAAAGTTTCTATCCCTTGAACATTTTCCGGAAGATATACCTTTACGCTTGTAGGAATATTTTCAAGTTCCATAAGACTTTCATCAACATAATCCCAATAAGTTTCTGTCTTATTTAAAAAATTTTCAAAATCCTTTGCATCTTCTATGGCAAAACCTGTTATTCCTAAATTAAGCAAAACTCCGGTAACAGCTTCAATTGCCTCTGTAACAGTTGTTATTTTTACTTCAAACCAATTCATAATTACACCTTTTCTCAAATTTTAATAATTTATATTATTACGCTTTGTTTTAGTATTTTCTAAATATTAATTACTTTATTTATATCGTTGCGTAAAGTTACTATAATATTTATCAAAAACTTTTCCGTTCTCACAATACTTCACTGCTTTTTTAAACTATGAAGTGAGATAATTATAACCACAAAATTCAAAAATAATAGAACCTCTGAAAATTCAGAGGTTCTAAAAAATCTTAATTAATTTTTATATTTGTCACTGAATACATCATATATCTTATAAAGAACAGGATATTTTTCAGCATAACATCCATAAGATTCACGCATAATCTTTACAGTAGTAAGAAGATATTCATCTTTTTTCTTGAAATATCCAAATCTTTCAGTGTTACCTTTTAGATTTCCGCTGAACCAGCATTCATCATAATCAGTATTTTTTTCTTCATCTGTAAACTGATCAGAAGAATTGATTAGATTTGTAACTGCGTTAAAATCACTTGCATAAGCAGTATCTTTTAATTCAATGTAGCGATTCATCTGTTCTTCAGACAAATATTCTTTCAAATAATTCTGGTGATTTTCATTTCTAAGTTTTGTAAGTTCTTCAGCAACTCTTGCAGCAACCAACGCTTCATTTGAATTTCTGCCTATACAGTAACCCTGAACATAAGAAGCAGTTGCATTAACCCCTTGAGGTACTGCGCCTAAAGCAGTATTAACACCATTTGGCCATTGAACAAATTCCCAATTTGCATTATTCTTACTTATCTCCGGAAGATCCTTGCCCATACATGTCCAGAAGAAGAAAGATTTATCAACTCCTGTACAATCATCGTGTATATCGTTTGCAGAAGTTCCTAAACAAGCACCTGTTGCTGTTGAGAAATTATATAATTTTTCTTGATAAGTACTTTCATCAATATAATGAAGCAATGCTGCTCCTATTTTGTCTGCGGAAGTATCAAGAGATCTATATACATTAAAGTTACTGAAAGCAATATTTAAAGCACTATTTACTACAACATTTTCTCTTATTTCTTTATAAGAATTTAAATTGAAAGAAGGAATTCTGTATATGGACCAAATAAGCTGTCTGTGTAAATCACCGTTTGGAAGAAAAAATTCATATCTTCCCTTTTCTTTTTCTGTATCTTTCTGCATTAAATCTGTAAAAGCAGCATGATTCCAGCGTCCGCTTATATCACCCGTAACAATTCCGTAGAGTGTAAGATCATAATAT
>CAKTDK010000225.1 GCA_934541205.1 uncultured Eubacteriales bacterium | reverse complement strand
ATATTAGGAGAAATTCATCCGCTTGTTTTAAAAAATTATGAAATTGATGTTCCTTTATTTATGGCTGTTTTAGAAGTTGATACTTTATTTAACAACAGAGAAAAAGAAAGAACGTATAAAAAATTGCCTAAATTTCCTGCTGTTACTCGCGATTTGTCTTTTATATGTGATGATGATGTATCTGTTATGTCTCTTGAAAAAATTATTCGTTCAAAATGCGGTAATTTATGCGAAAATGTTGAGCTTTTCGACGTTTATAAAGGTAAACAGATAGAAAAAGGTAAAAAAAGCGTTTCTTTTTCTTATACGTTAAGAGCTTCTGACAGAACTCTTTCAGATGAAGAAATCAATAATATTAATAATAAAATATTAGCTTCTTTCGAAAAATTAGGAATATTTTTAAGATAAGGAAAAAATTCTTATTGAAAATTAAAGTTTATTGTATTAAAATAGTAGTATAAAGAAAAAAGAGGTGTTTTTATGATGGATCGTACAATGACTTTCAGTATAAAAGATGAAAGAGAAAAAGAAATGAAAATCGTGCTTACTGCGGTTTATGATGCATTAAAAGAAAAAGGCTATAATCCTATAAATCAAATTGTAGGTTATATATTATCAGAAGATCCGACTTATATAACTAATCATAAAAACGCAAGAAGCCTTATAAGAAAAATTGACCGTGATGAACTTTTGCATACTTTGGTTAAAAATTATTTAGATATATAATATAAATCCCTGTTAAAAACAGGGATTTATATTTTACAAAATAATAAAAGTGTGTTATTATATATTAAATAATAGCTTGGAGGAATATTTATGGCAGATAAAAATAAATATCTTATGTATAAATGCAGGCCTCTTGTAAGAATGAATGACACCATTTATTACGGAGATTTTAAAGATGAATATGTTATTATGCTTGATATAAAAGAATACTCAAAAAAAGGTGATACAGAAATACCTTCAAAGGTTTCTATTCAGCTTGAAAAAACTGATCTTACTTTAAAAAATAAAGACAGGATAGTGAAAAAGGCTGAAAAAAACAGTTTATATGAAGCAATAGATATTTCATCTGTGTGGCTTGAACGTGCCCTTTCAAAAAAATAAAAAATTTCCGATTACATTTTGTAATCGGAAATTTTTTATTTTATCATGACGGAAGAAATTCTGAAATTATAAATTTTGAGCCTGCGAGAGATTGTGAAAGTCCTTCTTCTTTTGCCTTTTCTCTAGCTTCTTTTGAGGCATTACCCGTAAAAGTAACTGTTACGGTATGAGTTTTTGTTTCTTCAGAATCAATGATTACTCTGTAGTTATTATGAGTTCCCCAGCCGTTATGAAAATATCCGTCTAAAAGAAAAGGCTTTTCTCCGTCTATAGATATAGATACAATTCCAATTTTAGGACTTATGCTTCGTCTTGTAACTATTGTAAGCATTTTACAGTTAAAAGAAAAAGTAATGCTTGAACCAGGTTTTGAAGATATAAAGCCTCGTTCTTTATAAGGAGTATCTTTATCAGCTTTTTCCCATCCGTTATTATAAAGTATTTTTAAACTTTCATTGTTTTCGATATGAGAATTCATAAATCTTAAAGAATAAAGCGGTTTTTTAGGAATAGGCAATATAGGCTCTGCAAAAGATAAATTCTTTTCTTCGGTTTCAAGTCTAAAGATTATAAAATCAGCAAGAAGACTGTATCCATAAGTATTTGGATGACATCCGTCATATATAAAATTAGAAATTATATATTCGGAAATTTCTTGTTCAGACATATTTTTTTCATAATCTTTACCGAAAATTTCTTTAAGATGCCATTTAAGAGTGTCAGAAAGGCTGGCGCATGGAACATCATAATATTGGCAAATAGGAATGTCTAAATTCTGAGTATTTCCTAAATTTCCCATGCAGGAGAAAAGAACAAATACAAACGGACAAGTTGGAAGAGAAAGAAGTTTTCTCAATATTGCTTCAAAGGATTCTTTGGCAATATGAGGTTCTAAAATTAAATCATTGACAGAATATTCAACAACAACCATATCACAGTTTAAAGGTTCTATATCTCTTTCAATTCTTGCGCAGCCGAAAAGAGAAGTAGTTGTTCCGCGTCCGACATTTGTATATTTTATATTTGATTGAGGATATTTTTTTTGAAACCAGCGGTTTAAAAGATCGCCGTAATATTCTCCTTCCGAGGCGCCGGATCCTTCCGTAATAGAACCTCCTAAAACAGCTATATTTACATCGTTTCCATCAGCTGCTTTTTTTAAAAGTTTTGCCATTCTTGCTAAATTTCCTTTTAATATAACGGAAGCCTCATTAAAATTTTTTGGGTTTTTATAAGGATACAAAGCTTCAATATCAAAATTTTCTTTATAAATTTTAGAATTTTCAAACGGGTTATATTTTACTTGATTTTTATGTTTTTTATTTTCCAAAAATAATCCCTCCTTTAAAAAAATTATAACATTATTTTGATTTCTTTCAACATAATTTTATTTTAAATCTTTATTAAATTGTTGTTTAAAAAAATTAAATATGTTATTATAATTAAAGTTAGAAAGGATGATATAAATGGATTTTTATAAAGATTTACTTGTACCAAAGAAAATGGAATTTTCAAAGGTTTTTTTAAGAATGTGTATTTTGGCATTGGCTTGTACAATTACTGTTTGGTCGTTTATAATTGTCAAAACACTTGCCGCTTTTATTATAATTGCCGTTTGGTATTTAACATGGTATGTGATGAGATATTTCAGTATTGAACATGAATATATAGTTACAAACGGCGAACTTGATGTAGA
>CAKTDK010000224.1 GCA_934541205.1 uncultured Eubacteriales bacterium | reverse complement strand
AGATAAAAAAGAGCAGGACGCCATTAAAAACAATATACAGACTCTTTTTGAAAATGTTAAAAACGCTGCCGAGAGAAGCGGAAGAAAAAAAGAAGATATTACGGTTTTGCTTGCGACAAAGACGCAAAGCGCAGAAAAAATAAATTATGCCGGAAACTGCGGGATAAAATATATAGGCGAAAACCGTGTTCAGGAACTATTGGAAAAATACGACGAACTCGACCGTGACAAATTTCATATACATTTCATAGGCACTCTTCAGAAAAATAAAGTAAAGTATATAATAGATAAAGTCGAACTTATTCATTCCGTGAACAGTTTGAGTCTTGCAAAGGAAATAGATAAACAGGCAAGCAAGGCGGGAAAAATAATGGATGTGCTTCTTGAAGTGAATGCAGCGTGCGAAGAAACAAAAACCGGTATGACGCAAAGCGAACTTTATGAAATTTTGCCCGAAATTGCAAAACTTCAAAACATAAGAGTTTTGGGACTTATGGCAATACCTCCAAAAATGGAAATAAAAGGAAAATATGGGAACGAATGCGAAAATATTGACGAAAATATGAAAAAAATGCAAAATAATTTTGATACTTGTATATATTTTAAAAAAATTAAGCAGATATTCCTTGACATTTCGCAAAAAAAATTAGATAATAGTAGTGTGTATAGTAATATGCAAAATATATCTATGCAGATTTTATCTCTCGGCATGTCGGGAGATTATATCGAAGCAATAGAGCAGGGTTCGACTCTTATCCGCCCCGGAAGGGCGGTTTTCGGTGAAAGGCAGAAATGACTTTTGAAAGGTGCGGACCTTTGACACAGTAAACAAAAAAATAAAATATATATTTATGGAGGATTTTTTGTTATGAGCGCACTGGACAAGTTTATCAATATTTTTGTTCCGCAGGAGGACGACGGCTATACCGAGGACAGTTTCAAGCCCGAGCAGCCGAGCAACGCTTCGCAAAACTACGGAAACAACAATATTCCGAGAGATCCGAGAACCGTTGAAAACAACAATGTAATGGTTCAGAGAACTTCTGCGGCACGCAGCATTTCTTCTACAAACGTATCTGCCGCAAATTCAGCAATTGAAATGAAGGTTGTAAAACCCGAAAAATTTGAAATGGTAGGAGAGGTTGCAAATCTTCTCCTTGACGGAAACACAGTTTTGCTGAACCTTGAAGACACAAACAAGGAAACGTCAAGAAGACTTATAGATTTTCTTACGGGAGTTGCATATGCAATATCCGGAGATCTTAAGAAGATTGCGAACAGTACATACGTAATAACACCGAATAACGTAACAGTATCAGACGCTGACAAAAGCGACGACACTATTTCGGAAACAGGCGAAATATATTAATGACTTTTTAACGTCAGGCGGGGTATAGAATTGCTTGGGGGACTTTTAATAATAAAAATAATAAAGACACTGGTGGAACTTGCACAGCTTTTCCTGGTTATAAGGGCGATTCTATCATGGGTACCCTTGCAGGAAAACAAGTTTGCCGATTTTATATACAACGTAACGGAACCAATGCTTCTGCCGGCAAGAAAACTTATTGAAAAAACCGGAGTATCACTGCAGATTCCCATAGATGTTTCTTTTCTGCTTACTTTTATAGTGCTTGTTATTATAGAAAGGTTATTATAAGTTGAATTCTTCCTATGATGAAAGAAAAATATTTCTTTCAAGAATTTTAGACCTTGCGTCAATGTGTGAAAAGACCGGAAAAACGCAGTTTACAAATTTTCTCTGCGAATCGGAGATTGCATATGCCGAAAAGAGTCTTTTTAAAAATAATTCTGTGGAATGTGTTTTTTTTGGCGGATATGAAGAAGCGGAAAGAAAAATATGCATGCTTTTCCCGAAAGGCGCGTATTTTTCCGGCGGTGAATGTTCGGAAAATTCAAAAAAAATCGAGGATTTTCCGATTTCCGCGGTTTTTGTCAAAGGCTCCGGCTTTAAAAAGTTTTCACACAGGGATATTTTGGGTTCTCTTATGTCGCTTGGTATAAAAAGAGAAGTTGTCGGCGATATAATTATATCCGAAAATATGACGTGCGCGACTGTTTTTGTTGTTCGGAAAATGTGCGACTTTGTTATTGAAAAGCTGCAGAATGTTTCCGGAGATAAGGTTACATGCCTTGAAAAGGACTTGAAGAGCCTTGAATTTGAACCGAGAAAATTTAAGGAAACTTTCAGCACCGTGGCTTCAATGAGACTCGATGCAGTGCTTTGCGCGTGTCTTGATATTTCAAGAGACGAATCCGAAAAAATAATAAACCGGGAATATGTAAGCATAAACCATGAAGTAATGACAAAAAAGGATTTTATTTGTTCCGGCGGATCTGTAATATCAGTTAAAAAACACGGAAGATATCTGATAGAAAGTTCCGGAGAAAAAAACAAAAAAGGCAGAGTAAAAATTAAAATATTAAAATATATCTAAATTTACAATCAGGGAAGGTTAATATTATGATAAATCCTCAGGAACTCAAAAATAAAACTTTTTCAAAGGGAATTACCGGATATAACTGTGCGGAAGTTGACAAATACTTAGCATATATCCTTGAGCAGTATACCGAGGCTTATAAAGACAATGCGGAACTTGAGAAGAAACTGCGCAACATGTCGTTAAAACTCGAACAGGCGAAAAGTGAAGAGAGCATTGTTTCAACGACGATTATGAACGCGCAGAAAATGGCCGATCAGATAATAAAAGATGCAAACGTAAAGGCAAAGGCGATAACAGAAGCTGTAAGATCAAGTTTTGAGCAGATTATAAACGCATATAAAGAC
>CAKTDK010000223.1 GCA_934541205.1 uncultured Eubacteriales bacterium | reverse complement strand
CCTTAAGGGCGGCGCGCCTTTCAAAAATGGTGGGCGGTTTTGTTTAAAACAATCCTTTTTGGATCGGAATTTATCTTCAGCAAATCAGGAAAAAATAATGTATCTCCCGAGAAATACATTATGTCAACCACATAAACAGTAAGCTTTTTTCTGTTAAAAGGTGGACAATATCATTTAACTTTGATGTTTTTGTTTAGGCAAACATAATAAATCAGCATCAGGCAGAGCTCCCTCCAAAGGAAACTCTGCCTTTGCCATTTTTTTACTTATTTGAGACTGAATAAAACGATTTCGTATTATTTCGGTCTCTTTTTTTTTAATAGTGGGGGTGACGTATTCTTAAACTTTTATGCTTCTAATTTAAGATCAGGCCTGCGCCCAGCGGGATTTTTACAGTCAGTAGCATACACTAGCAAGATATTTGTTCTTCTTTCTATATGCACGCTTGCGTACTGTTAAATTCAAATCCTGAATGGTTCTTCCTAATATATTATCTTTCACGGAAGGAAACGTAAAGGCGTTACGCGTTGGCATAAATTACCACGTGTGTCCCGAAAACAGGGATATATTTTTATGAGAAAGACAAGAATTGTCTACTTTTAGAAAAAACGTCTATTGTGAAATAAACGAGTCTCTTTTAAAATTAAATACAAAGAGAAAAGGGAGTTATATGACCTTATGTGTATTGGAAAAAATTCTCTCCGCAAGAACGCTTTTGCGATAATATTTGAAATGGTTAGACACGTATGCCGGAAAAAATTATCTGTTGGAAACTGCATTTTATATGTGATATACTAAAGCCGGAATTCACAAGATTTTGAATTGGTGGAGGCTTGTGAAAGGATTTTGATGTTTAAATCCCGACGGAGTGCTCTCTGAGTACAAACTGAGGGGATAGGCCAAATTTATCGTATATATTCTCATTTGGTTAATGATGAATTTGTAAAGGAGTTTTTAAAAAGGCATGAATGTATTTAAAATTTAGGTAAATTTTCTGAAATACTACGTTAAAAACCGTTAGAAACGCATTGGCGGAATTAGAAGGAAGGCAAAGTTTTTATATGAGAAAGAAATATTTTTCACGGGCAACAATACTTTGGTGCACATCATATTTTTTATTGCTTACGATTTTCTTTGCAAGCGTAGGAATAATGTCTGCATTAAACCGTTCAATTATTAAAAAAACAAACGATAAATACTGTCAAGAGGTATTAAACAGTATAAGTGAAAATACGAAAAATGCGATCAGTGTGTCGCAGCGGCTGTATTTTTCAATAGTAAATGATTCAGATGCAAGCGAAGTAATCGAATTTAACAGTCAGGATGAATATTTTACGTCTTCCAAGGTGAAGGCTTTTTTGAAAAACCTTGCTCGAATAAACGATGAAATGGATTTTTACATATACATACCTCACACAAAGATGATTTTAACAAAAAACGGATGCTTTGACGCAGAACTTTATTATGAGATTAAATGTAAAGATTCAGACATAAGTTTCGAGCAATGGCTTAAAAACTTTACAAAAGGATCAAAAGAGGTATTCGTGTCATTTCCTGACAAAGAATCCAAGGATATTGTAATTAGGGATAAGCACGTATTTTTAAATGGAAGGGAAATGATAATTCTTACCACTTTTGATGAAAATTTCATCTTCGATACAGCAAAAAAGCCGGAATGGATAACTTCGGGAGATATATATGTTTCAAATCTAAAAGGGGAAATATATTTGTCAAAACGCAAATCCGGAAATAATACAGAGATAAAAAATAATGCAGATATTGCAAAATATTATTCAAATAATTGGCATATTGTTAAAAAAACAGAGATGTCGGCACTGCCTATGATTATAACCATCGTGTATTCTAAAAGTATTATGCTTAAGGAAGTAAAGATGTTTAATACCATTCAGATTATTTTTATTATCGTGTCGTTTCTGCTCAGTTCGGTAGTTATATTCTTTGCGGTAAGGCGTAATTACAAACCGATATCATCAATTCTTGACAAGCTTAATATTTCCGAATCGAAAAACGAGTATGAAGATATTGAGAAACGTATCGGTAAGCTTATGGATGAGTATACATACTATGCAAAAAGGGCGAAGAAATTCGATGCGGACCACGTGCATGAAATTGTTTCAAAATGTATGACCGGAAATTATTCGGTTGAATATACAAGAAAGCAGTTTGAAGAAAATAATATTGTTTTTGCGCACAAAAGTTTTGTTTTGTGTTATTTTGAAATTTCAGATATCGCAGATCTTTTTGGAGACTTTGAGCATACTCATCTCCCTAAAGAAGAAAAGTTTAAGGAACTGACATTTATTCTTGATAATGTAATATCGGAACTTTTTAATGCAAAAGACTGCGGAGTGTACGTGATATCAATCGGAGAGGATATTTTTGCGTTGATAAACACATGTGAAGATAATAGCAGCGCAGAGGGTAATGTGTATAAAACAATAAAAAATGCATTGGATTTCATAAAGAATAATTTTTATATAGGTATAAGCTTTGCGCTTTCAGATGTTTATAACGGAGCGGGATATATGTCGAAAGCATATCATCAGGTGAAATATTTAATGAAGTATAAACATGCTGCGCATATTGAAAAACCGATTTGTGTGGATGATATGCAGACGGATTCATCTGTCAAAATAGCAGCGCTTTTCAACGTCGAAATTGAAAACAAGCTTATTAATTGTATCATTTCAGGAAACATAGAGGGCGCTGACAACACAATCAATTACATTTTTTCAGAACTTGAGGATATAAAACCTTCATTAGAGCAAATACAGTGTTTAATGGTAGATTTGGGGTGTATAC
>CAKTDK010000222.1 GCA_934541205.1 uncultured Eubacteriales bacterium | reverse complement strand
ATTTTCTCCTTTATTTTTATTTTATGTCTTGAGTATAGACTTTTTTAAAAGAAATTGATATAATATTTTAAAGAAGAAATATCAAATTTTAGTCATGCAGAGGTTAATAAAATGCTTGAACCTAAAGACAGATATAACAATGTAGAAATGCCGATTTATTATATAGTTCATACAAAAAACAAAGAAGGTATTCAAAATCTTCACTATCATACATATGTAGAGATTTTATATATTCTTGACGGTGAATCTCACGTACAGATAAACGATACCGACTACTTTCTGAAAACCGGAGATTTAATAATAATTAATTCATGCGAAGAACATGAAACATGCGCTGTAGGCGAAAAAGTGACAGAGCTTGTAGTTAAATTCGAACCGGATACGCTTAATGTAAGCGAAGGTTATGCATATAACTTTCGATATATTCTTCCGGTTCTGTTCAGTAATAATAATCATAACAGACTTTTTCGCAAAGCCGAACTTGAAAATACTTTTATTCCCAAATCTCTCATAAACGGCGCAGAGGAATGCAAAAAGGCGGAATACGGATTTGAGATTGCCATGAAAACAGAAGTTATGAAAGTATTTTTATGGATAATACGTCGATGGAAAAGCAATGGTGAAATATCAGCTAACCTTGAGAAAAATGTTCATATCCTTGAACCTGCACTGCAATATGCCTGTCAGGAATACTTTTCCGCAACAGCACTAACGGCGGCTAAACATTGTAATCTAAGCTATGCATACTTTTCCAAGCTATTTAAAAAAACCTTTAAACGCAGCTTTGTATCACATATTAATGATATAAGAATAGCCGAAAGTAAAAAACTACTGCTCAGCACAAATAAAAGCATTACCGAAATCGCATCGGAAACAGGTTTTTCCACAACAAGCTATTTTATACAGGTCTTTAGACAAACGGTAGGGGAAACTCCATACAAATACAAAATTGCACGACATCAAATGCAATAAATACCTTTTTTACTTGATGGAAATAATAAATTTACTCATTTATTATATAGTTCATTAATTTAACGCAAATGAAGTTAAAAGTTAAGACATTAATATAAAAAACGCCTTTAAAAGGCGTTTTTTATATTATCTTTCTACTAAAGTTGTAATATGATTTGGATTGTCAGTGGAGTTATTGTCTTCCGAATCGTCCGTATTTCCCTGATTATTTCCGGTATTGTCAGTATCATTATCTGAATTGTTATCAGGGTCTTTATTGTCAGTATTATTACCTGAATTGTTATCAGGGTCTTTATTGTCAGTATTATTACCTGAATTGTTATCAGGGTCTTTATTGTCAGTATTATTTTTGTCAGAATCATTATTCGGAGTATCATTTACACTGTCATTATTTTTGTCTGTACTTGTGTTTTTATCGGTATCATTACTGTTTTTATCCGAACTGCTTGATGACGAATTTTTATCGGTATTATTTTTATTTGATGTTGAAGAAGTGTTTTTATTTGAAGATGACGAATCATTTTTTGTTTCACTTTCACTTTTATAATCTCTTGACGAATATCCATAAACATCTTCGTCAACGTCTTCGGCATTTCCGCCAAAAAGTTCACAAAATTCTTCTTTTACAGCGTCTATATCCGCTACAAAGTAAGAAATATTTCCTATATACTTAGCCTCACCGGGAAATTTAACATTTCTTATATCTTCAGTTTTAAGATTTTTTATAGTTGACAAATACCCCATTATATCCGCCACAGTAATATTTGTTTCTGTAAATTCGGAAATTTCTTTAAAAATATCTACAGCCTTTGTAAGATACTCCGGTTTTAATTTTTGCTGCATAAGAGCTATCATAAATTCACGCTGTACTTCAATTCTTTTATGATCTCCCATAGCGTAACCATGTCTGAATCTTACAAGCTGCTCCGCTTTATCTCCGTCAAGGATTTGAACTCCTTTTTGCAAATCAATATGAAGATCCTGAGCAGGGTCATCGTATTTCATTCTCATAGGAACATCAAACTCAACACCGCCTAAAATATCTATTATATTTCTAAAGCCTTCAAAATCCACCAAAGCATAATGATGAATTGGTATTCCCGTCATAGCCTTTATATTTTGTATAAGAAGACTCAGACTTCCATAAGGTATACTGGCATTTAATTTTTGAGGTCTGTTTTTTATTTGAATTTTAGTATCACGAGGCATTGAAGTAAGTGTAAGAGTATTTTCCTCTGTATTTAAAGAAAATATCATCATTGTATCGGTTCTTCTTCTTGATTCATCTGTTCCCAAAAGAAGAAAATTAACCGTTTTGCCTTCAATTTTTGTAACAGCGTTTAAAGCGTCGCCTTTTTCCGCGTCTTTTTTATTTATTGCATTTATAATCATTATACCGCTTCCCGATACAATTGAAATAACCAAAACAAAAGAAATAATACTTGCAATGAGGGTTTTCTTTTTTGACGTCATTTTTCTTATCATCCTTTCATAGATACCAAATAATTAAACTGGTTTTTATATTGTAACATATTTATCAATAATTTAAAAGCTATTTTTAAATATTTTAATCGACTTAAAATAACAAGTGTTATTATAATTCTTCTGTTACATAGCAATCATTTTTGCTGTCAAAAAGTTCTTTTAAGGATTCTTGAGAATCTCTGTCCGAAACGCAAGGTTCATCAATAAAATAAATGGAATATTTGCACTCTCCTATTTCATAATCCAGCCTTATTTCCGAATATTTCATACTGTCAATATTTTTAAAAAAGCTTATGACAACGTTTTTAACGTTATCTTTAAATACATTCTGCTTTTCTATATCTTCATCACTGTATAAAAACATTATATT
>CAKTDK010000221.1 GCA_934541205.1 uncultured Eubacteriales bacterium | reverse complement strand
GTAATACTTGGTTGCCTGATGATACGATACAATATAATGGAAAAGCTTATTATAAAAAATTGTGTAGAGAAGAAAATGTAAGATTTTATGAAAGTGATGGTGGAGGGGTTAGTGCGATAGATGAAAATGGATTTTCATATAGATATCCAACCACTAATAATCCTGTTTATGCTACAAACAGATATTATGAATATCCTATAGAAAGCACATTAATAAGTAGTGTTATAGGAAATAATATTGGTTGGCTGGCTTCTCCATATACTGAGTTAACGGGTCAATATTATGGACAAAGCCATAATACAAAAACATTATTGTGTTATAATGGTAGTAATATAATGTTTAGAAAACCTTCATTTGAATTAATGTCTTATAATCCTACATATTCGGCGTATTTTGGAATATATGCATTGAGAAATGATTACGTTGGTGGCTTTCCACTTCGTTCTGTTGAAGGTGTGGATAAGGATATGATTATGGGTATTCGTCCTGTTGTAGTTTTAGGTTCATCTTCACTGATTAATGTTGATGATACATCTAGAGATGGCAGTTCTGCAGAAAAAGCATGGAGCCTTATAAAATAAAGACAAAAAGTTTTTCGGAAATTAAATCCGAAAAACTTTTTTTATACAATAGAAAAGTAAAAAAATTGCAACTTTTTGTTTACTGACTTCTTTTCCTATTGTATAAAAACTTTAATTTATGCGAGAGATTTTCTCCTTTTCAGTCGAAAAATCTTGAGGGGTAAAAGGCTGAAAATCGAGGATTTTCATTTTTCTTGCTTCTAGAAATTTATTTATATCTCCACTTGCTATATACTGAATCTTGCCATTTTCATTTTGAGTGGAAGCTAAATTGTTTTTATCAAGATAACATTTAAAATCATCTGCTAAAGGCGTTCCAATATTAATTATATTAGTGTTGGAATTTAAAATCTTTTTAATAAGTGGTAGGAAAAGAGGATAATGTGTACAACCTAAAATTAGTGTGTCAACTTTTTTTTCTTTTATTGGTTTTAAATATTCTGTCATAATCTCTAAGCTTTCAGCGGTATTTATTAAATCATTTTCGGCAAGTGGTACTAGTTTTGGACAAGCCACTTTTGTTATATTCGCATTAGGTAATTTTTTTAAAATTTTATTATCCCATACATTGCTTTTAATTGAAGCACATGTTGCTATAATTCCAATATTATTGCTATTTAGATGATTTATTGTGGAATCAATTACATTGAAAATAGGAATATTATAATCTTTTTTTAAAGTTTCAAAAGCAAGAGCACTTGCAGTTCCACAGGCTATTATAATTGCCTTAACATCATTTTTTATAAAATATTCAACTATGTATTTTGAATAAGAAATTATCTCTTCTTTAGTTTTATCTCCATATGGTAAATGCTTTGTATCTGCGTAGTATATAAAATTTTCATGTGGCAATATTTTTTTTAATTCATTTAAAACAGTTAGTCCTCCGATTCCTGAATCAAATATTCCAATTGGTTTTTGCCTATCCATAAAAGCTCCTTTCTAAAAAACAGTTTTGCTATTTGTATAATTATTCATTATATATAAATACTATTAATATATTTTAACACTGTTTTTTTTATTTTTCATCTAGCTAAATAAAAATATTTGGATGATGTTTACAGTGATTTTATAGTGTGATAATATATCTTAAGAATGTGGGGTGTAAAATAAGATGGTACATTATATTGAAAATGAAAGAATATTATCAGAAGTTTTAAATAATGATAAGTTAGTTGTAATAGATTTTTTTGCAACATGGTGTGGACCTTGTCAAGAACTATCGCCTATATTAGTCGAACTTGATAAAAAATATGGTGGTAGAGTTCAGTTTTATAAAGTTGATGTGGATGAAAAGCAAGAGTGTGCTATGAGATATGGAATCACTGCTATGCCAACATTAGTTTTCTTTAAAAATGGTGAAGAAGTAGAAAGAGAAGTGGGATTTTTAACAAAAGAAAAATTAGAGAAAATAATTGAAGAGCTGTTGTAAGAAAATAAGAAAGATGTCACATAAAAAAGCAAGCTTCCAAAAGGGGGAACCATAAGAAGCTTGCCAATAAAGTAAGGGAAGTGAGTTATTTAAATTGTTTTATAAAAATCTAGTTCTTAATACGATCACGGAATCGTAGGAGAAGAAAAAGATAACGAACTGAACTTATAACCAATAACTCACGAGGAAAATTAATACATTTTTTAATTTCCTTATATATAAAATAACAATAAATTGTGTAAGATTTGTGAATTAAAAGAAAATAGAATATGAAAAAACTCCTCAGAAAAATTTGAAATCTGAGGAGTTTTAAATTTATAGCTTAATTAAGCTCAAGCAATTTTTGTTTTAATTCTTTTTCCATTAGTGCGAGTTCGTATTCTGCATTCTTACGTTTCTCACGTCCAGTGGATTGAATTTGTTGTACTTCGGAAATCGTATCGATAAGTTCTTTATTTGTTTGAGTTAGAGTTTCAATATCAATAATTCCACGTTCGGATTCTTTTGCCACTTCAATGGTTCCTTGCTTCAAAAGTTCAGCATTTTTAAGTAGCAAAGCATTGGTTGCTTTGTTTACAGCTTGCTGAGTTCTTAGCGCATTAGCTGCATTGGCAAGACCAAGTGCGATAAGCATTTGACTTTTCCAAAGCGGGATGGTGTTTACTATCGTTGATTGAATTTTATCTACCAATATGCTGTCATTGTTTTGAAGCAATCTGATTTGTGGAGCCATTTGTAACGCAACTTGTCTAGTTAACTGTAAGTCATACAATTTTTTCTCAAATCGATTGCACGCATCATTAAAATCGTTATATGCTTGAACGTCTTCTGGAGCATTAGTTGCAACAGCTTTG
>CAKTDK010000220.1 GCA_934541205.1 uncultured Eubacteriales bacterium | reverse complement strand
GGGTTGAACATACATTTAATTCCGGAGAAAATGACAGTGTACAAATTATATTGAAGCAGATGTGTGATATAGGTGGAGACACTGCGTCATCAGATGTATATATAGATGATGTTCGGATGTATGAAATGCAACAGAAATGGACAAAGTGATAAGTTTAAGAGGTAGTGATGATTATGAGGAAAAATAAAATAAAGATAATAGCAATATTGTTATCTGCAATATGTTTAAATTTTGTTATAAGTGTTAATGCGGCAGATAATAATCTGCTGATAAACGGAAGTTTTGTGGAAGGTGATGCAACTAAAAAGCCTAAAATAACACTGCATTGGGGGACAAGCTCCTGGTGGCAATGGACTTGGGATGATAATGTTGGGTATGACGATAACACATCAATGCACTTTAATGAAGGAAGTGCAACATATCAATATTTTTACCAGAAGGTTAATGTGGAACAAAACACCGATTATGTGCTGACATTTTATTATAAATCTGATGACCCGGGTATAACAGTTCAGGCTTTTGGTGACGGTAATGCTGCATTGATAGGCGAACAATGGATAAGAGATGTTGCTGATGATTGGGTTAAAAAGACATACACCATAAATTCCGGCTCAAGCAATACCATTCAGGTGAATTTCAAGCTTATGGGTCAGGCGGGTGGAGCATCAGAAACTGCAAACGGGTATATTGATAATATTTCGTTAGTTGCGAGAAAGCCTGTGGTTGAAAGTGTAAGCCTTTCAGGATATTCTGCAATAGGAAATACTGTTACGGTAAGAGATATTGTTACTGATTCTTTTGGTGACACAGTGATTGACAGTGAATATCAATGGCAGATATCTGATGACGGCATAGACTGGACAGATATTGATGGTGCAACTGAAAACGTGTATGAAATTTCGGAAGGGGATATTGGATTTTATTTAAGAGTACAGGTAACTCCTGTATCGAAAGGTAAAGATGGTGCAACAAGAAAGGGAAAAGCTTCATTTTCAAAAACTTTAAGAGTAAGTGAAATGTCGGCATATTTTTCTATTGACATAACCGGATATTTTAACGAAAAGCTGATTGCATCAGAAGATGAGTTGATGGGAAATGTTGTTTTGGACAAAGTCGGTTTGGAAAAGGCTATAGGCGAAAGTAACGCTGTTATTTATAATGAAATACCTTATGTTTTGGAATTAAATGCAGAAAACAACGCAATAGCCACCAATGCAGATAAAGATTTGGTGATAGACCTTGGAAATGAATATTTAAGCTCTGTTAATTTTGCCTTTGCATATTGGGATGCTCCCCAAAGTGAGCAGTCTGCAATAATAAAATATAACGATGGAACAACTGAAGAAATTACATATATACCGGGGCTTGTTTTTGAAAAATCAGAAGGAGCCATAAATGCGGATGCTTTTGGAATGTATGAAGAAGGCGGAGAAAAGGCCGAGGATAAGGGATATATCTATTCATGCAAGCTCAAAATGGACAAGGTTGCAGGGATAGAGTCCGTTACATTTCCGTGTGCTAATACTGAAGGTAAACTTATGATTTATGCACTCTCGGGAGAAAGAGTAGATAAAGAGGTTATAAGAGAAAAGCTTGAGGCAGAAATCTTAACAATACCTCAGCATATTAAGCCTACAGATTTCAGTTTGCTTGATAACATTGAAGAATCTGCCCAAACCTATGAATTGTTAGGTGGAAATGTTTCAGATATTTCGGGATTTGATTTAGAAAGGTTTGCAGAGTTACGAGTTGAAGCTGTTTTAAATGCTTACAACGATGGCGATAGCAAAATGATTTTTAACAGTGAGGATGAATTTTTATATGAGGATTGGTTAGGTCTTGATACTATAGACCAAGATGGGGTTACTATATACTCGTTATATGAAGAGTTGATTTCGGAGGAAGGGAAAAAAACAGTTCAGAAAGAACTTGTGAAGAAGAATTTTGAAGATGTTTCAGAACTTCATGAAGAACTTTTAAAGAATATTATCTTAAAAGCAATTCAATTCCCAAATGTTGGAGGCGTGGAATATGTTTCAGACATATTAACCGAAGAAAATACAGAAAAAGTCGGACTTTCGGCTGAAAAATATTTTAGTGCGGAAGATAAATCGGCAATACATAAAGTTGTTGCAAGAGGAAGTTATAATAATTTTGATGAGCTTGAAAAGGATTTAGTTCCTGCCCCTAAAAAGACACCGTCAAAAGGCTCGGGCGGTGGAGGCGGTGGCGGAAGTGTTGGAATAATTCCAACAGTCACACAGAAGCCTGTAGAAGAAAACAAAGAAGAAAATAAACCGGAAGATAAGGAAAATGTAAATTCTGAAAATATTCAAAATGTGCAGGATATTCAAAATAACCCTACGGACCTTGTAATGTTTAAAGATGTAACCGATACTCATTGGGCATATAAGCCGATATACCGATTAAAGGATTTAGAGATAGTTTCGGGCAAGTCAAAGGAATATTTTGCCCCAGATGGGTTTGTTACAAGAGAAGAGTTTGTGAAAATGCTCTGCCTTGCTTTTAATATTGAAAAAGACAGTAGCAAAACGGTTGACTTTTTGGATGTGGAAACCGGAGCATGGTATGAAAAATACATAGATACTGCTTATTCTAAAGGAATTGTGACAGGAATAAATGAAAATAAATTCGGAATTGGTATAGAACTTACACGTCAGGATTTATGTGTTATGGCTGTAAGGGTAAGAAATTTGGAAGAAAGTACAGTTGAGGAGCTTGATTTTACGGATAGCGAATCTGTTTCGGAATATGCAAAGAGTGCAGTTTCCTATCTTGTTAAAAACGTAGTAGTTAACGGCTTTGAGGACGGAAGCTTCAAGCCACAGGAAAAATGCACAAGAGCACAGGCGGCAAAGGTTCTCTACGGTGTACTTATCGGGAAATGATGGGAGGATTTGTGAAAATGAA
>CAKTDK010000219.1 GCA_934541205.1 uncultured Eubacteriales bacterium | reverse complement strand
CCTCCATGCACAGCTTGAAGATATTCAAAACTTTGTAAGTGGTGCTGTTTGCGTCAGAAAATTGCGCCAATCGCAAAGTACGCAGGGATAGCCGCATAGCGGCGCAAGGGGTGCAGCCCCTTGTACGGAACGAAGTGACGCAAAACAGCCCGGACTTCAATCGTCCGGGCTGTCTGCCTCGCAGAGCGCACATACAGGGCTTGCCCCTGTATAGAAGTGCGCCCTTTGTTCCAAAGGGATTCTTGTGATATCTACATGATCACTATATATATCTAAACAACTTACTTTCACTATAAGACAGCTCTTGTTTCTCTGTACTTGACTCAAGGTAGGACTTTTCTAAAACAAATAGTGCTGCCAGTGCATATATAAGATTTTTTTGGTTTGCACGAGAATAATTGGCTTTACCATCCTTAAAATGAGAAGTTCTCTCGTGTTTTACTTTGTTATACGCTGTCCACCAAAAAGGAGTTTCTTTTCCTCGAAGCAATCGATAACGTAAAGCACCATTTTTGTCCGTGTACTTTTCATATTTCCAATTTTGCCATGGATAAAGTGAAAATACGTTATTAAATAAGACTGAAATCGTTTCTAAGCATGGGTAGGCTAATTGTAAATAATATCCCCATTTCTGTATGTTTTTATTTTCGAGTTTCTTAAACGCCGCATCGTATTCTTCGGCTAATATCTTAGCCACGACATCGATTTCGCTGCATACGGCTTGAAATAATTTCAAGTATTCAACCGAATATGTTGTAAAGTTAGAAACGTCAAATTCCACAAATTTCTTTGTAGCAATGAACTGATCTTCCAATTCAAGGTAGTAGTTCCAATAGCTCTTAACAAAGACATTCACATTCATTCCTGCCACAACTCGTCACCCTTTTGTAGTTAACGCCGAGGGCAAGCCTCGGCGTTAATGATTTACAGACCTAAAATCTGTTTCTTCTTTGCATCAAACTCTTCCTGCGAAATTACCCCGGAGTCCAGCAGTTCTTTATATACCAGAAGATCATCTGCGGATTCTTTTTGTTCTTTTACAACAATCTGTTTCTTGATCGGCAATTTTTCCGCTTTCCCCATTTTAAGCAAAATCGATAAGGTTAGAACAATAAGATTTAGGGCAATTATTATATAAGACATCCAGTTAATCCCGTATTCATACCTATAACTGATTTCATCAACTTCGGCAAAAGAACAGGAATAAAATAAGAAGATTGCCATTGCCGCAGTATGAGCAATTGCAAATATCCATGCTTTATTTGTGATTTTTGGTGCATGGTCTAACATTTTTACAAAATAGATTACCGCAACAACAATTGCTGTACATACAAACAATATTGCCAATGGCTTACCTAATGCTGCCTCATTTCCAAAAATGCTAATGCCATTATGTCTTTCTAATGAGGAAATTCCGTGGTAAACCATCGACTGCTTATATTTCCAATATTCTTCATCAAGACAAAAAGGTGTAAAGCAGCAGATTGTCTCAATAATGCACAGAATACTAATTGATAAATTTATTTTTTTATTCATATCCATACCTATTAGTTTTCGCATTCATAGACACAGGTGGATCCATACTGATTGCAATAGATACCTGCTTTTTTATAGTTACCACCATATATTTCGTTCAGTTTGACAGTGGATGACGAAACTCTCCAATATGAATACTCAACATCTAAACCGGGATGAACATTCGTCATAATTCCGAAATCAATTTCGCCCTCTCCGCAAGGATCATCAACAGATACTCTGTCCAGTTCTTTCAAACATGACAGGGCTTGTCCATTGGTTAAGCTTCCAAAACCCTCTGCAAATACATCATATGAATAATCATAATATTTTACAGTGTAAACACTTAATCCGTAATCATCCATGATAGATGCAATTGCTGTTTCTAAAGCTTCTGCTCGCTTTGATTGCTGATTCTTTTCAACAATTTTCTGTCCGGCAAAAAAAGCAATTGCTAATATTGCGACAATTCCGACACCGATTAGTATCTTTTTAAGTACCGCTTTATTTATCGGTTTTTTCTGCGCTTTTTCATTCTTTTCTTTGGACTCAACTACATTGATTTCCTGCTGAACACTTCCAGATAATACTTCTTTCTTTTTCTTTTCAAAATCTTCCTCCGTGATGATACCGGCATCCAGAAGCTCTTTGAACTTTTTGAGTTCTTCTACACCACTCATGATACAGTCTCCTTCGATTTTTTATTGTGTACGTTTGCAAATTAGGACATTAAATTATACTCATCAATATTATACTACAAAATGCACGATTTTTCAAGGCGTTGAGACGAACATTTTCGATGATAATTGTAACTTTTCTGTATTTTGCAAACGTACACCTTTGCAAATTCAGGGCATGATTTGTTTAAGCCACATTTTCAAATTTTCTTGCCTTTCCGTAGAATGTGCCAACCGGCATATTGCAGGCTTCCGCAGCTTGTTTCAAGGTTATTTTCTTACTGCGCCATGCTTTGTGTACCTTATAGAAATTGTCCGGCAAGGGTAGGGGCGGTCTGCCGAACTTGATTCCTTGCGCTTTGGCGGCGGCAATTCCCTCTGCTTGGCGTTGTTTGATATTTGTACGCTCGTTTTCTGCTACAAAGGATAGCACTTGTAGTACAATATCAGAGAGAAATGTTCCCATTAGATCTTTGCCCCGGCGGGTGTCCAACAGCGGCATATCCAACACCATAATGTCAACGCCTTTTTCTTTCGTGAGAATCCGCCATTGCTGTAGAATTTCCTCATAGTTTCGTCCAAGACGGTCAATGCTCTTGATGTAGAGCAGATCGTCTTTCTTCAATTTCCGCAGCAGCTTCCTGTACTGCGGACGGTTGAAATCCTTGCCGGACTGCTTATCTACATAGATGTTTTGGAGATCAACGCCCACCTCTTTCAATGCAATCTGCTGTCGATCTTCTTTCTG
>CAKTDK010000218.1 GCA_934541205.1 uncultured Eubacteriales bacterium | reverse complement strand
ATCAGTGGTCTCATCTAAATTATCCTTAACTATATCACTAATACCAATGATTCCTTCTTCTGATAATATCTTAAGTCCTGGATGTGCAACTTTAAACTGAACTTTTGAAATGGAAGTACAATCAACAATCTGTCTAAAATATTCAGGAATAACAATTGGTAAAATACTAATAACATAACGTTTGCTTGGATTAATTCCAAACATTATCTTAGTTAAATAATCCGCTAACTTTTCAATTCTTGCGCCATAGAAATTATATTCGCTTACAATTAAGCGCTGATTAGTAAAACAAGCAAAATGTGTTTGTTCCATTAGAGTATCTTCATCATTTGAAGATATTTCTTGTCTATTTCCACTCTGCATATTAAACAAGTAAGGAAAATCTGTCGAACGTAGGCTATAAAATTTTCCAATATAAACATCTTGATCGTACTGATGCTTTGAAACATCGAGAAAATGAAATTTTTCAAAATGCGGAATAGCAAGGTTACGAGCCTCTAAATTCTCATAATTGGAATCCAACAAATTTATGTAGCTATCAAAAATATCATTTATTTTACAATCTTTTCCATCGACTGTGCAAGTAACTTTATAGAAAAAGATTTTTCTTTCTACTGAACGCTTTTTAATATCCTTTTTTGCCACAAAAATCCCCTCCACTAATTATTGAGTTCTTTGTTTTTTAAAATAGAAAGTTTGTTTATCAAAGCAGACCTGTTTTTATGTTTTAATTCACATTCCCAAATACGAATAACTGTCCACCCGCGATTTTCAAACATTACCGTAACTTCTTTATCGTGCTTAATATTTCGTTCTCGCTTTCTCTGCCAATATTCGGCATTATCGGAAGGTCGAGTATTTCTACAATCGTGTCCGTGCCAAAAGCAACCGTCGACAAAAACAGCAATCTTCTTATCAAGAAAAACAAAATCAGGATGACCTTTTACAGGATAATTGCGTTTCCAACCTGTTATTTTGTTTTCTTTAAAGAATTTTATAAGAGCTAATTCAGTTGATTTATTGTTATTTGATCGGACTTTACTCATTATGTCAGAGCGTTTTTTACTATCAAATACATCTGCCATAATCAACTATTAACAGCAAACTTAGCCATAGTCATATCTGATATAAATTTGCTTACATCCTCGCCAACCACTATTTTTTTTATTTTCTTTACTTTCATTTGGAACATTGTCTATTTTTTCGCCGCAAGCAGAACAAAATGTATTTCTCTCATTTAACTCTTGACCACATTTAGAACAATACATATAGCACACCTCTTTCTACTTTACACCCATTCAGGAACATTTTACCATTTTTTTTAACTAAAGTCAATTATCGGCATATAATTCATATATTTTTTGATATTAAACAAGAAAAATCGCAGTAAAATAGTGTCTCACAATTGAATCTCGCGATCTATCGCAGTTGAGTCAAAACACCATAAGTAGATATGTAACCGAGAAACGCGCAGCTGGATACGAAATGTTAATTACACTCACCGATTACTTCGATGTAGCAATTGATTGTCTTCTTGAACACGCAAAAAACGGGAGAGTTGAAACACGATATTAATACATAACAATTACTCAAGACAGCGACACACAATCAACTTGTTTTCCCTGTGTAATTGTTATCAACTCTAGTCCGTAACGATCGAAGCCACAAAGAATGAACCGGCAATCTCATCATTCACTCTCTCCATAAAATGGTAAGATTTACAAATGCTGTTTTTCCACATGCTGACTGCGTGGGATAGCGTATGCGTAATAGATAACACCGGTCGACCGATATAATTAACAGTAATGCGATAACGCACACCGTAAAAAGTCAGCAGCAAGAGTGAGCCGTTGTGAGCGCGTTTACAACCTAAACTTCCCCACGGAATTATACTATACTTCCTGGGGTGGGGATTTCCAACAGTTCATATAGCTCGCGTTGTTTTTTTAGTCAAGGGGTTAACGAGATGAGCGGTTGACGACAGGTGAGGGTCAAACTGTTTGAGCTTATCGAGTTCATTGAAGATTTTTTTCATTGTATAGGTATTCCGGCGCATATAATCCGTCAAATTATTAAGCATATATGCACGGACAATCTGCGCAAAAAAAGCAACGAAAAGTTTTCCCTGTGCCGTTTCTCCCGACTGTGTGCGAAGGCGCTTCATATCGGTTTCGTTTTTCAAGTCATCAAAACTTTTTTCGATAACATCACGGCGGCGGTAGATGTTCAATATCTCCGCCGTTGATTTTTTGTAATCGGTTTCAGTAATAAGGAAAAATCCGCACTGAGAGATACGAGCATCTATCGCTTCATCGTTGCGCTTAAATGCGAGTTTTCCATCCTTTGAACATCCCCCCCCTCACAACTATACCAAAAAAATTGTAATCCTTTTATTCCATAAAATGGATGGGCTTGTAGGTCCGGTGCCCCTATGCCGACCGCGTGGGACAGCGTGTGCGTAATAAGTACCCCCGGTCGACCGATACAACCAACACAACCGCGACAGCTCTCACCGTAAAAAGTTGTAAGCAAGAGTAAGCCGGCGTGAGCGCGTTCCCCCGTAAAAAGTTGGCAGCAAGAGTGAGCCGGCGTGAGCGCGTTTTTCCCGTAAAAAGTTGGTAGCAAGAGTGAACCGGCGTGAGCGCGTTTTTCCCGTAAAAAGTTGGTAGCAAGAGTGAGCCGTCGTGAGCGCGTTTACAAGCGAACAGGCGAATCGAAGCGTGACTTTTTACGGAAAGGAGGAGTAGCGGAGTGAGCAAACGGCGAGGTTTACCGCAGCCGCAAGCGATACGGAGTTTACGACGACGCAACAGCCGAGCGGCTGTATCTGGTGTTCGCAGGTTCGGGGCGTGTGCAGAGGTGCCAAGGGAAAGAAAAGGGGCTGTAAAAAAACAGCCGAAAAAAATGACGACTGCAAGTAACCGAAAAAAGGTATGCTTGCAGTCGTTTT
>CAKTDK010000217.1 GCA_934541205.1 uncultured Eubacteriales bacterium | reverse complement strand
GTATAAGACCTACAGTATTAAAATCATACATAACCGTTAAACATCCCGGCCAGCAATAGTTAAACATTCCTGTTTTTGTTATATGCTTGGGACCGGTAACAAAAACACCATTATATTCCGATGTTTCATTTATTTCGGTATAATTTGTATAAGAAAAGCTGTAACCATTTTCTTTCATAAATGCTATTTGTTTTTCTAGTTTATCAAAAGCCCATAAGTCATCACTGTCCAAAAAAGCAATCCATCTGCCTTTTGCTTCTCTGAGGGCCCTGTTTCTTGATACAGCCGCTCCGCTGTTTTTTTCATTTTTTAAATACTTAATTCTTTCATCGGAAAATTCTGCAACAATTTCATCTGTATTATCTGAGGAACAATCATCAACAATAATCATTTCCCAATTTTTATATGACTGATTAATAACACATTTTATTGTATCAGCAATAAAATCTGCCGTATTATAAGAAGGAGTAATTATTGACACCAAATCATCCATTTTTATTGCCACCTTTTTTTATTATTCTGCATGGTATCCCTACTGCCGTTTCTCCTTCAGGTACATCCATATTAACTAAAGCGCATGAACCTATAACTGCATTTTTTCCAATACTAATTCCTCTGCGATCAGAATCCCTGTTTTTACTTATAATGTTTGCACGCATTCCTATATAAGCTCCGTCTTCAATAGTTATAGGCAGATGTTCTTGATTTCGTCCATGACATGCAAAAAAAACTCCGTAAGATATGATAACATTGCTGCCGATTTTTAGTAAATCATAACACATGTCATCAAGATAACATTTCATTCCTATGAAAGTATGTTTCCCAATCTTAAATCCGCACATTCTATATATTCCGATACGAACTTTATTAAACGGGCAATTAGCAGCCACAGTATTTACAAGCCATTTTCTTATAGGTTTAAAAATAATTTTAAATATTGAATAATTATAGTAATACGGCGCAGGTTTATGATGAATTTTTTCATAAATTATTTTTAAAATCTTCATCTCTTTCCCCCTCATACGTATAAGGCCGCGTTGTATTCACATAAAAAGAAATTATAAATTTCTCTTTAAAATAATGAAAAAACAAGCTATATAATATATTAAAGCATATTAATAAAATTATATCACAATATAACAAGAAACACAATAGCAGCAACCGATTAGAACAGCCGTATTTTTACCGGATACCCTTAGAAACAAGAATATCCGGCAAGGAAATCGTTCTGTATATTAATCTTCTAAAATTCGTATAAAATGATTTGCTTCTCTTAAAACATGATCAGCGAGCAAAGGAAGAATCAAAGATCGAATTTTACAATTTTCAATCCCTTCCGTACCGGCAGCTTTAAAATCTCTGAATTTTATCGTTTGATTAAGCGAATCCATATTTAAAACCCTATCCTGTGCATCACATGAGTTTTGCAGCAGATCTGAATATTCCTTTGCAAATTCATCTGCGGAATTAAACAGCTGTGTTTCGGAAGGGTCCAGTAATCCTCTTATAAAAAGGGCATGCTCCATCATTATTCTATTCCAAAAACACTCAATATCTTTCATAGATTTACCGCTTGTATTTCCTGTTCTTTCAAGCATTTGAACATATTCTCTGTAAAGCTTTGCTTCTCTTAAAATATGCTCAATCAATAAAGGATAATTCATAGTAAACATTTTACAGCTAAGTACATTTCTCAATATACTTTCTTTCAATAAAATAAGCCCGTTTAAAAGAGTCAATGCTCTTACCTGACGATATATTCCCGAAAGATTTTTTGAATTTCCAGAAGTTAATCTTTGTTCCATAATTGTTATATCTCTATTAATGCCAATGCCGGTCAGCATCTCAGTTTGCTTTTCAGCAATAGCGGTAAATTCAGTAACAACTTCCCCCGAATTTATTACACTTTCACTTATAACTCCATCGCTAAGCAGTACTGCTTGATTAAGAAGATTTTCAAATTCATTTTTATAAAACTCCGCTTTTACAGAAAACTGTGAATTAACCGGAGTAAATCCCGCTTTCAAAAATAACGAATGTTCTTTCATTATACGTCCAAAAAATAAATGCAACTCTAAAGATTTAATAATATAATTATGGGTATTCATATTTTCCTCCATAAGTTTTCAAAATAATTCACTGATATTATATACACAGATTCATTTCTTTGTTACTGTAAATTGTATTTTAAAGAAAGATTCCTGCAATCCTTTATTAACCAAATGCTCTTTATTACTAAAAAAGCATTCTATTTTTCTATAATATTTATTTTAATCATAAAAAAACATATATCAACATCTTAAATTTTTTATGTTTTCTGGAGTAAATTTTTTATGGTTAATTATAATATTTTTTGATTTTATATATAAAACTCTATATTTTTTTAAATATTATCAAAAAACAGCAGAGTAATACACTCTGCTGTTATCAATTTCATAATGAAAATATTTAAACATACTTATATCTAATATTTTTAAACTCCAACTTTTATTATAGTAATATATTATTAATTTTTTTTCATATTATAATATGATATTTCCTTGCATTTTAATTGTTATATTTATCAATATCATAAATTACTTTTACTTTTTGTCGCTGAATAACATGGATATAGATATTTTCAGTTATTTTTGTATCAGAATGACCTAAAATATTGGAAAATTCATATATCCATGAGTATAAAAAACATCTAAATTTTCAAAAATACCAGATAACACTAATTTGATATTACATTCAGATCAAGGAGGGCAATATCAAATGAAACAATATCAATATGCTTTAGAGAAAAAAGGCATTAGGCAAAGTATGTCTAGAAAGGTCAATTGTTTAGATAATTCGTGCGCAGAAAACTTTTTTGGACTATTAAAATCTGAATTGTTGTATTTGCAAAAATTTGATTCAATAGAACATTTTAAGAAAGAATTAATTGAATATATAGATTACTATAATAATAAAA
>CAKTDK010000216.1 GCA_934541205.1 uncultured Eubacteriales bacterium | reverse complement strand
TGCTTCTGCAATACCTCATACATACGGCGAGCAATATCGGCACAGGCAAACTCAACAATATTGTATATGTACTCAGTACCAGGGTGTTCTTTATCAGCGTAAGACTTTGTGCAGAGCTGAAAAATCTTATAAAATGCTTTAATCCCACCCCGGGACTTCCCGTAAATCCCAAAACGGGATTATAGTCTTTAAATGCGATCTGAAGCCCGTACATAGGCCAATACTTAAATATTATCAGATATGTTACCGGAATCAAAAGCATAACATACAGCTGCCAATTACGCTTTATTCTCCTAAAATTGATGTTAGCGATTCGCTTCTTCATATTCTACCTCCTCTTTTCCCGACACAACAAAAAACAACCATGCTGAATAACATCTTTTCAATTCTGTCACATCGGGATTAACCTAATTATACCACTCTAACGCAACTACTATCAACGAACAATTGCTATTATCAGCGTACAAAATTCATTAAATGTCTTTAAATTCGCTCGGTGACACCCCGGTTACACGCTTAAAAGCCCTGCGAAAGCTCGTGTCGTTTGCGTAACCGACACATTCCGCAATTTCGTTCATCTTCATATTTGTGTTCTTTATAAATTCGCATGCTTTTTTTATTCTCAACTCTTCAATAACATTTGACAGATTGCTGTTGTATGCTTCTTTAAAAACCGCGGAAATATAATTTTCACTCAAACCGAAAACCAATGATATTTTTTTTAACGAAATTGTTTGGTCACTATAATTTTCTTTCACATAATTCATAATCTTCAACGGAACTTCATTTCGTGAATCCTTTTTCTCAATGCACATTTCGTCTATCATTTTATAAATTCTGTCAAAAAACATACCTATATTGCTCAAATTATAAAGTTCGTCAATAACTTCTTTGCTTACTCCACACCTTTTCCCCAAAAATCTTAAATTATTAATTATTCTTTCTCTTATCGCATTTGCCGCGCTGATTGAAGGATTACCGCCGTCAAAATTTTCATTATAAACCCTTAATATAATATTCTTCGCCTCTTCCGTCCTGCCGGTAAGAATACAGTTTATGAACTGTTCATCCAATTTGACAGGGTAGTAGTACAGCTCTTCAATATCCGCAATTTCATAATATGTGCTGACTTTCTTTGCAAATGTTTCGTTGTATCTTTGGACTTCCACGGATTGCTCGTACGACTTATGAAGGTTCATAAGGTTAGGAACCGAACTTCCGGCTGTTATATCTATATCGATACCGTACTTGAATGTTATCTCTGCCTTAATATTTTCGACAATTTGCGATATAATCTCGTCAAGACCTGACGTAACACTAAACATCAATATTAAAACTACACTTTTAGCTGAAATATCATGCAGTTCAAATTTCTCTTTTACCGTATGGTCAAGAAGTTTTTTTACAAATTCCCTTACTGTAACACCGTCACACAAAACCGTTTTATAATCAGACCCATAGTGTATGTTCACAATAGCATAGCTGCTGTAATTCCAATCAAGTCCAATGCTGTTCATCTCCGCATAAAGTTCACCTGAATCAGAGTATGAATTATTGATAACATTACCTATTATGTTACGCTTTTTTAATTTCTCATCATCGTTAAGTTTTTCCTTATACTGATCATTCTCACTGACTATCTTTTCAATGTGTCCGCGCACAATATCATGGCTTACATACTTGATCTCCTCATCGTTAATCTTCAAAAGCGAAATAAACTCCGATATATTCTTTTCATTTTTACGCGTAAAAACAACACACAAAATCAGGCTCAGAAAATTCGTCAGTAAAATTATTATAATCGGAATAATTTTTTTATATGTAAGATTCATCTGTATGCAATCTGACGGTATAGCCACTCTTGCCTCCCAGCCATTCCCCGAAACAGCTGTTTTCATAACGTAGAAATCCTCACCATTGCAGTTTATTTTAATAAGATTTCGTGATTTCGCCGATTCTGTAATCTCTTTGTATTTATCCGAGTTGTTATATATCATCTTTCCGTTTTTATATAAATAAATCTCTCCGCTGTTGCAGATAATTTCATCAAAATTGCTGATGAGACGATCTGCATCAACAGCCACAATAAGTCTATCTACTGCATTCTGATATATAATAGGAACGGATATTACATATTCAATCACATTAAACCTATTTCCTTCATACAAGACACCCGTGTTAGTCATATAACGGTTCCCGCTCGGAATGTTTTTTACTCTTTCAAATCCTTCTTCGGGCGACATATCTATGTATTTATATGCTGCTGTATAATAATTTACCGGGTTGCTATACATAACCAACGGTGTAATTATCTTGTCGTTATTTCCATCAAAAAAGGTTATATTTATTATTTCCGGAGCCAGAACATAGTCTGCCAACAAACTTTTCATCCTGAGAAAATAACTGTTTGGAATCGTCTTGGATTTTAGAGCCACATACTCCTTAACGAAAGAATTAACCGCAATTGAATAAGCTGTACTTTCAATTGCCTCTGTCTTCTGCGAAATTCTCACAAGAGATTCTTCTACATTTTTCTGTTTTTCATGCACCGCATTGTCGACATATGTATTCTCGATTATATTTACCATCATGAACATGGATATGTTGGGAAGCATAATCATCGCCAAATATGGAATTGCAAGGCAAAAAAACGCTATAATCTTTTTTTTCACAATCATCGCTCCATAATAATACATTTTATTGCAGACATAAATACAATATAAATTTTAATATATTACATTAAGTTTAACAAATTTCAATTGCATCGTCAATTTATAACATTTTCCAAATGATATACAGAGCTTATATTCCGATTATTTTCTTAATTTCACTGCCAATTTTAAGTGCCATAAAATAATTTCCCAAATCATTCGGGTGAATTCCGTCAATAGTGCAATCCTTGGCAATTTCTTTACAAAAAAGTTCTTGTCCGTTGAGGAAAAAGGCAGCCTCATCACCAATTTCTTTAG
>CAKTDK010000215.1 GCA_934541205.1 uncultured Eubacteriales bacterium | reverse complement strand
CAGGAGAAAAAACGCTGACAATACCGGGTTGGTATGCCGGAGATGATGACTGGCGCAGTTCATTAAATGCGATAAAGATTTATGATGACAAGATTGAGGTTAAAAAATGGAACAATTCATTCCCATACACCGAGTATGACCGTTTTAATGTTCAAACGGCAGATAAATGGATAGACTTTACGGTATATTATGATGTATCGGCAAAAAAAGCCGATTGGACAGCTGAGATTGACGGAGAAGTGTTTTCGGGTAAAGGAAAGGATTGGTCATATTTTGGCAGCGTGAGAGCCGTAACAGATGCAAAGTGGGGAACGATTGCATTTTTGTCATACGGTTATAACGGTACAAGTACATCGGGTAATGTATATATTGACAATGTCAGTCTTGCGGCAATAAAAAATGCCGATATGTTTTTGGAAGGTGCAGAAGAGGTTGACGGTGCAGCGCACTTTTATTTGAATACAGATGTAAGGCTTGACAGTGTTGATTCTATTGTTTTAAAAGACAGTGAAAATAATGAGGTGCCAACCGATATTTCATACTTGAATGATAATACCAACATATTGGATATAGAGGCAAAGGAAGCATTACATGAGGGAGAGTATAAAATAAGCGGATTAAAGGGCTTGAATGCCGACGGTGTGATATTAGCGGATATTGAGGATATAACGGTATATTCGCCGGAAAAATTTCCGATTGAAGAGGATTTTGCGGATGATTGCGGAAAGTGGAAGGAAGAGGAAAACGGATATGAACCGCAGTCGGTGAAAACGGAAAATGGGGCATTGACATTTGTATCGGCAGCCGGCGGACAAAATGAAAATCAGGCGTCTGTTTTGACAAGAGTAATTAATAATAAAATGGGACTTTTGTATAAAGAGGATCAAAATATTTTAATCAAGACAAGAATAAAAAAGGACAGTGATGAGTCAGAGTTGTCATTGCAATTAAACCGTATTGATACAAATTTCCCGAACGATAAAAACGCATTTAGCTTATTGAAGATTTGCGACGATAAAATTTTATACAGAAACGGTTCTTTCGTAAATGAAAATAATATGCAAACGCTTTATGAGGGTGAATGTAACAAAAAATGGATGGATATTACTATCTATCTTGACGGTTATAATAAAAAGGTTCTGTATTTTGTAACTGTTGAGGGAACGCCGTTTTTATGTTCGGTTGAGGGAGCTCTTGACAGTCCGTTTGATACCGAAAAGGCGATAAATTCATTGAGCATTAAGGCAAGCGGCAAAGAAACAAAGGCATATATGGATTACTTTGAGGTTTACAAAAATGAAGAACCGCTGCATGAGGATGCTGTGGTATCGGGGTATGCCGAAAAAGGCTCAGAGCTGATACTTTCATGTGCAAATCGAAAGGACATGGGAGATGTTTCAAAATACAGTATAAAATGGTTGATTGCAGATAACGCTGATGCGGAATTTACTGAAATTGAAGGAGCCTTCGGAACGAGCCACATTGTGACCGATGAAGAGGACGCAAAGGTGATAAAAGCAGAAATTACCGAAATTAATCCGGACGGCAGTGCGGGAGAGGTATTTTACAGTAATAATGTAATGAAGCGTATGGCACCCGAAGCCATGAATGTGGATTTTGAGGGTGAGATGAGCACAGGCGAAACACTCGTCGGAAAATACGATTATTTTGATATTAATGGTGATGAAGAGGATCGGGAAAATACAAAATATGCATGGTACAGAGGAAGCAGCAGCAACGGGAGCTTTGAAAAAATTTCCGGAGCCGATAAAATTACATATACATTGACCGATGACGATATTGGAAAATATATTAAATTTTTCGTGCTCCCGGCGGCAAAGGAGGAACCGCAGGTTTCGCAGAAGGAATATCTGTCCGGAGCAAAATTGGGACCTGTAAAGCCTGTGCTGAAAAATGTAAAGGTAAAACATCAGGGAGCAATCTATTATGTGGCGGAATACGAATATATTCATGAACATAATTACGAACAGGGAGAGTTTAAATATACATGGTATGCGGACGGAAGAGAAATTTCAAATACAAACTCATGCACGGTGACAGGAAAATGTAATAAGCTTGAGTTGGTTGTAGTGCCGGTATCAAAAAAAGCGCCGTATGAAGGAGATCCGGTAACTGTGACGGTTGGAGTTTCATCTTCGGATTCTAAGGGCTCGACAGGAGTAAGTTCGGGAGGAGGTTCGGGCGGCGGCAGTTCTATAGGAAAAACTGCCGAAAGCGTTATAAAAGATGCCGAAAAGGAAAATGAGCAGAATACAAAGCTGCAGGTGACAGCGTTGGATATTGATAATCACTGGGGAAAAGAAAATATTTTATTTGTACTCAATAACGGTATTATGACATGCGATGAAAATAATTACTTTAATCCTGAAAAGCCGGCAAAAAGATCGGAAGTGATAGCTGCTGCGGCAAGATCGTTCGGAGTGACAGAAGTTGAATATAGGGAAGAATTTTCGGATGTCAAAAAAGAAGATTCTTATTCCGGATATTTACAGGCACTGGTGGATATGGGAGTTATAAGCCATGATACGGCATTTCGCCCGGATGACCGCATTACAAGAGAAGAAATGAGCAAAGTTCTGGTTATACTTTTGGGATACAGTGCCGATGTGTACTCTATTGATGAGATTGCACATTTTTCTGATAATGAGGATATGGGTGATTGGGCTAAAAAATATATTGCGGCAGCAAGCTTAAATAAGCTTATGTTGGGCGTTTCCAATACTGAATTTCGCCCGAAAGGAAATATAACAAATGCACAGCTTGCAACATTATGCAAACGTATTGCGGATTTTAAAGGAGGACAAAAGAGTGAGTAATGTTAAAAAGATTACGGCGGCAGTAACAGCCATAAGTTTATTTTTAGTGAATTTCAGTGCATTTGCATGGGATGAAAACCGCGGAGATGCCGGTGATTTTATAGATGAAACCGTAATTGACAGTATATACAGA